>VGIZ01000012.1 GCA_016867675.1 Candidatus Aenigmatarchaeota archaeon
GGGAAGGTGACCGTCCCTGCTGAGCTTGCGTTCTTCCACACCGGCAGCCCCTTTATCCACGCCTGCGGCGGGGTGTTGTCAATGGTAAGGTTTCTCTCCACATGCACATGGTTTGTCACATTATCGTATATGTCCATGGAGATCGTGTGGTTGCCGTCTGTCAGGCCGGAAGGGTTGTTGAGCGATATGGTGCCATTGCAGCTCTGTGTAGATGAGTTATATAGCACGCTGTTAGTGAAGGATGTTTTTTTGTAATCTATGCTTATGTTGCAGTCAACGCCGTTGAGCACGCCCGCGCCAGGGACGATCGGTGAGACCTGTATGTTCGGGTCAGTTACACCAGCCGTTATTGTTACGCTTGCTCCGTCTCTGACGTATGCCGGAAGCTCTGGCTTGTCCCATCTTACCAGCGGCGGCGTATTGTCGGACTCCAATAGCAATGTCTTGTTTGTATCGGAGAACTTGCCAGTGCCCTCGTCATATACCCAGCATTGAACAATCTTCTCGCCGTCGGTTGTCCAGGGTGAATTGAAGTCGCATGAGGGGTTTGATGCTGCTGTTGCCGAGCACAGGCCATAGCCGCCTGATGTGCAGTCAAGTCGCTTGTTGCCCACACCGCCACTAGTCTCTGAGTATATTGTGACAGGGTCATTGTGCTTGACGTATTCAGTTGACGCATAAACCCTTATCAGCGATGGCAAACCTCCCCTGATGGTGAAGCTGCCGACGGGGTTAGTTATCAGGCCGAACAGCCTCCATGAGGTAGGGTCTATCTTATCCCTTATGCTCGCAGCAGTTGCCGTTACAGTCTGGCCTTCGCAGGCAGAAGGCACGGCTGGCAATATCCAATTGGTTGTGCAGGGGCTTCCTAATGTGCAGGAGCCATTCACTCCCTGCATGTCGCCGTTCCCGTCTGGCTTCAGTTTTGCCTCTACATTGCAGGTCCCACCGGCTGCGTCAACCTGTATGTATGCAGGCGAGGGGCAGGTGTCGCCGGAATACTGCACGGATATCTGTATCTTGTTTCCCTGCTGGCAGCCGAAGGTACCACAGTCGAACGGCGTTATGCTGACCGAACCAAGGCTGCATACGATAAAGCTCTTTGAGCCTGATGCCGGGTCCCTGCCGAGGTTGCCTGCAAAATCCGTAGCGGTCGCATAGAAGCTCACGCTCTGGCCTGCGGCATAGCCGTCATTCTTTGTCCATATGCATGGCGACGATGCGCATGTGTTGCGCAGCGTGCCGTCCACATAGAGCTTTATTTCGCTGACTCCTGTGCCGCCCGGATTGTCAACAGCCGTGGCTGTGAAGGTGACCGGCTCGTTGACCCCGGCATCGTTCCTTCCTACAGTGTGGTCGCCGGTTGGCCCCGCATAGTCAATGTTTACCGTCGGGGCTATGTTGTCGCCGAGCCAGCAGCAGACCTTGGTGTCGTAGGCTGACTGGGTCACGTATGTCGGCTGGCACTCCTGCCCGACCCACTGGCCGTCGCATGTCCTGTAGTCGGCGCCTGAGCCGCCATTGTAGTGCTGGAATATCTCAGAATCCGTTAGCGCCCTGTTGTATATGGCAATCTCGTCCAGCATGCCGCCGAATTTATAAAACCCGTCATAGCCCAAGAAAAGGGGGTAATTGCCGTAAGTCGGGTTTATGGTAACGCCCGTCGTGGTGCCATTAGTTTTCCCGTCCAGATAAAACACGACCACTTTACTGGAGCTGTCATACGTGACAGCCACGTGATGCCAGCCGCCAATGGGTACGTTGGTGTTGCCAGCAGCTTTAGGAGTACCAGAAATGCCGCCCTCGCTCCATAGCTTAAGGTTGTCATTCATGTATAGCTCATAGCCATTGAGAAAATAGTTTCCGCAATTATCGCCGTCGCATTTTGTAACTATGGGTTTAGCAGACAAGCTGTCCCTGTAAACCCAGGCCTCGATTGTGAAGCTGCCGCTCAGCCTGAGGCTCGGGCTGTCCTTAATCCTCACGTAGTCCAGTTTCCAGCCTCCTGCAGCAGTGTATCCGAGATTCAGCGCCTTTCCCACCTTGCCGTTAACCCATCCCGGTATGGTGCTCTCTTTTATGAAAGTGCCGTTGTTTAGTCCTCCCATAGCGTCTACGATTGCGGTGCCGCTGCCTTCCTCAAATTTCCAATAGCTTATCATGCCCTGCGGCGGGATGATGGTTCCCGGCTTGTCCTGCACCTGCCTTGAGCCCGTGCAGTTCGCGACATGCGCGTTCGTGTCCGCCGAGATGCTCGCCAAGCACACCGCCGGGCCCACGGGGATGCCCGTTGCGCTGCAGTCCGCGCCGTAACCGCAGTCTATCTGCGCGCCTGAGATGCAGGCTCCTGTGGCGTAATTTCCGGCGCTGCTCTTCTCGACATGTGCATCCGTGGCTGCGCTGAGGTTGAGGAACGACTGCCCGCCAGAGGCGCAGTCCGTGCCCAGGGTCAGGGGCGGGGCCTTGCAGCAGACCTTGTAGGCATAATTCGGCTGGGACGGCAGCTCCGCGTGCGCGTTGAACAGGTCGGAGAGATGGAGGACGTCTGTTTCCCCGCCGGCAGCGTCGCAGGAGGCCTTTATCAGGCAGTCCAATGCTGGCACCGCCATGGCCACAGGTGCTATTAGCGATAGTGCCAGAACAAAGCCTAAGAGGAGTATAAGCCGCATCCGCCCACCAACACGAATCTGTTATGAATAATTCTTTGTCCGCACTGCTTATATTATTGTAAAGAAACCGCCTTCATAACCTGCGGGATGCCCATGCTCTTCTGTTCCCCGCTCCTCATGTCCTTCAGGGTGAGCCTGCCCGATGCAAGCTCCTTCCCGCCTATTACGATGACGTATGTTATGCCGAGCCTGTTCGCGTAGTCGAGGTTCTGCTTCAGCTTCCTTCCCATGAGGTCCGTCTCCGCAGGGATGCCTTCCTTCCTGAGCTTCTGGGCTGTTTCAAGCACCGCCTTTGCAAGCCTCGGGTCGCTCTCGCCTGCTGCGGCCACGAAAACCCTTGTCTTGGTCGGCGGGATGTCCTTAAGCATGCCCTCTGCCAGCATTATCTCGTAAATCCTCTCTATGCCGAGGCTGCCGCCTGTCGCGGGTGTCGGCTTGCCTCCGTAAAGCTCCACCAGCCTGTCATACCTGCCGCCTCCGGCAATGCTGCCTACGCTGGACTTGGACTTCGCAACAATCTCATAGATGGGCCCTGTGTAGTAGTCAAGCCCCCTGACCATGCCGAGGTTTATCACGATGCTCTCGGCTGTCCCGTAGCTTTTTGAAAGCTCGCATATCTCCTCAAGCTCCTTCAACCCCTGCCTGGCGGCGGCGTTGCCGCCGAGTAGCTTCGTTGCTTTTTCCAGCACTTCCTTTGGCCTGCCATTCAGCTTTATCATGGTCATCAGCTTGTCCGCCTGCTTGGCCGTGACGCCCGCTTCCTTCAGTTCCTTTCTGACAACAGCCTCGCCCTGCTTCTCCAGTTTGTCAAGGGCGCGAAAGACAGCAGGAGACTTGGCTGCACTGATTCCAGAAACCTCTGTCATGCCGCTGAGCACCTTCCTGTTGTTCAGCCTGACCTCAAAGTCGCTGAAGCCCAGCTCCTTCAGGCATGCGGCAAACGCCGCGATGCATTCCGCTTCCGCGGCCATGGAGCCGGAGCCGAACACGTCGGCGTCAGCCTGCCAGAATTCTCTCCAACGACCAGCCTGCGGGTTGTCATACCTCCAGACGCGTCCAATCTGGTAGCGCTTGAACGGCCAGGCAAGCTGCGGGTTGGATGCAACAACTCGCGCGGTCGGCACCGTGAGGTCAAAGCGCAGCCCCATCTCCCGTCCGCCCTTGTCCCTGAAGACGTAGACTTCG
Organism: Candidatus Aenigmatarchaeota archaeon; assembly: GCA_016867675.1. Classification (GTDB taxonomy): domain Archaea; phylum Aenigmatarchaeota; class Aenigmatarchaeia; order QMZP01; family QMZP01; genus VGIZ01. The sequence continues at coordinate 3,855 of VGIZ01000012.1, forward strand.
TCCCTGATTGCCTCGCCGCCCCCGCCCTTGGCGCCCAGCAGCTCCCAGCTCTCAAAGGCGGGCGTCTCCAGCGGGCGAAAACCGAATTTCTCGAAAACCGCCTTGATTGTGTTGAAGATATACTCGCGCCTGGCCATGTCCTCGGGCATGAAGTCCCTTGTTCCTTTTGGAGGTTGGAATTTCTGGGTCATGTCAAACCTCACCCATCATGGCATATAATATGCCCTTTACCCTTAAAACAAACGCCGATGCGCTGTCAAGCGCCCTTGACGCCATCTTCTCCTCAACCTCAGTCTGGAGCCCATACTGGAATTCCTCCCTGAGACCTTTGATGTCCTGCGCCTCGGTTTCGGCGCCTGCGCTTCTTATCCTGCCGATGTCATCCAGCGGAAGATTGAGCTTCTCCTCCCTTATCAGGTGCTCCATAGCTGTAAACGTGCATTCCTGATTCCTGCTCTCATAGCCGAAATATGCGAGCGCGGCGAGGCATGCGTGATAGGCCGCGTAGAATGATGCCGGAAACACCCAGTCGTGAAACCTCCCCAGCCCGAATACAGCCTTTGCGAACTCAGCATTGTGCTCGGCTTTTTTGATATGCTCCCTTGCTTTTCCTGCGCTGGGCTCTGTCACACGGAGGCCTTTGTGCTTGCTGCCGCCTTCCCCTTTCTTCAGGCACCATGCCATTTGCTTCTCAATTTTCATAGGCAACCAGACCCCACAATCTTCCAGAAGACATCCTCGCCGCGCAGCAGGACGCCGTCCATGAGCATGCTCGCAACAACCGCATTGCGCTCGCGCATCTTTTTCACGAATTCCTCGCGCCCCATGAATATGGGCGATATCTTCCCGCCTCCGAGGGGCTCGGCGTCAGGCGCATTGTGCCTGCCTTCATATATCACCAGCAAATCGATGTCCCTTGGCTTCTTCTCACCCCTTGCCATCGAACCGAAGAGCAGCAGAACCTCCGCGTTCTTGCCCGCCTTTGCCGCAAGGTTTATCATTTCCGGGTGCCTGAGGAGGAAGCGCTTCCGCCTCTCTATGCTGGCAAGCTCGCAGTACTTCAGCGCAGAGGTGTTGCCAAGGTTAATGCGGTAGAACAGGTTGTTGCCCTTCTTTGACTTCATGACTTCGTTCCTCTTCTCCATCTCCTTGAGAATTCTGTATGTGGTGGCCACGTCTATGCGGGCGAGCTTCGCGATGGTATTGATGTTGTAGCCCTCTGCCACGTTGGTGCACATGGCTTCGGTTATGCCAAGCAGCTTTTCCATTTTCATTTAAGGCGCCTTATTTCATTATTGAAATGATTATTTCATTTTTGCAATAACTGGCTTAAATAGGTTGCGCGTGCCGCGCGGCGTCTGGTATTTCTGGGCCATATATTCACCTATTTGTGAAGGCTGCTTAAATCATGGTTTCACTCGCTTTTCTTTGACCAGTACTGTTCCCTTGGAATGCAGCAATTGTATTTTTGCTGCCTGATTTTCTTCAAATCCGGGCTATTCCATATGTCTGCAAGTTTGTCATTTCTTATATTGCCAAGCAGGTTGCTGGAGCCGGTGCACAGAAAGACCTTTCCCGTTATGTCCACATACAAAGCATAACGTCTCTGGTCGCAGGGCGCGCCCATGTAGGTGAAGCTGAAGTCATAATCTATTCCATATTTTTTTCTGTCAATCTCCTGAGACTTCTTGAACAAAGCAAGGGCTTCGTCCCTGCTGACTTCCCATCCTTTGACCCTGAGCGCACCGCCAAGCGGCATGAAAGGCTTTATTATCGGGAAAACATTCTCATCCCTGAAGTACTGAAACAAGTCCAATATTTCTTCTTTATTGAATTCTGTTATGACAGAATCTATACCGAGCCTTGTGGGTTTGGTTCTGTTAAACCCATATTTCAGCAAGAGGTCGAAGGCCCTTTTTCTCGATTTTGCATATCCTAGCAAGCCAACTAGCTTGTCTTCTACCTGCTGGTTGTTGCTGTTGTACTTCAATATAACTGATACGTTCATGCTTGCCAGTTTTTTGACATTTTTCTCGTCCAAAGCTATGCCATTTGTGAAAAATATAATATTCATGCCTTTCTTGATGGCATACTCTACCTGCTTCCAAAATACTGGGTCTAGTAGGGGTTCGCCTGCACCCGCTATCTTGACGGTTCTGCATCCAAGCTCCCTTGCCTGGTCAATAACTGATTTTCTCTCGTTAAGCGTAAGCTCATTGTCAAGTTTTTGCTTGCCTCCATAAACATCGCGGTAGCAATAAGGGCACCGGAGGTTGCAGATGTTGGAGGTTTCAATGTCAAGCAGCAGCATTCTGTTTTCCCTTGCAGCTTTCTCAACCTCCTCTTCGCTGAAGTCCCAGCCAAAGAGTTTTGGTATTTCATTCATTTTCTAGCCTCCTTATACCATAAACTACTTTCATTGGAAGCATCTCCTCTCCGTCATATAGGGTTCTTATTGCCCAGATATCACCCTCTTTAACAAGAATGAGTTCGCATCCTGAAACTCTGACCGCTTTCTCTATGTCCATTCTCTCGTCTTCTGGAACATAGACTATCCTTTTGCCATCCTTAATGCATTCAAACTGCATGGGCTGGCAGTTACTGAATACCACGCTTCCCAGACCATTTAAAATTCTGCGAGCTTCTTTTGCTGCTCTTCTGGGCTCGGCTACCCTGTCCCAAGCGTTGTTTACCACATAAACAGAACATGAATTGGACCTAATTGGAAGGTATCTTATGTCACCCTCCACAAAGAGAACATTTCCATTTTCTGCCCCGTTGAGTTCCATGGCTGTTCTCTGTGCATCTCTTACCATCCTGCTTGAGATATCCACACCCAGAAAAAACTTACCGCCTATCATTTTCCTGAGTCCAATAAGACATTCCCCGGGACCGCAGGCACCTTCAACGACGAGTCCATTTTCATACCCGTTCAGGCGGGATATGACATCATCAGGCACCAGCCATGTGCCTGAATAGCGCTCCAGTTCATATCGTTCCCTTGTTGCCCTTTGCATCCTTTCCGCAGAATCTCTTTCGCCCAATGTCGCAGATTCTGCTGCGGCATTTTCCATTATTCTCTCAATATACCGCCTTTGCTCGACCTCATTCTCAAAAGAAAATCCTTCGACTTCCGTATTCCTGCCTAGGAAATATAATACACCATTGGATATTCTATATTCCTTTCCGCATTTTCTGCAGGAAAGTTCACCTTCATAAATTTCATCGGCCTTTGGTATATCCATGTCTAATTCTGATTTATCCAGCGGGCATGCAAGATATTCCATCGCTTCTTCAACAACGGCTCTTTTCAGTGGCACTGAACTGCCTGAGTTATTCATAATCCTCACCTCTTTGCCTCTCGGCAGGGCCAAGAGCGGGAATCGAACCCGCGCCAAAAGGTTCACAGCCTTTTGTGCAAGCCACAGCTACACTATCTTGGCCATCATCAATGCCGTCGAAAACGAGCATCACAACATTCTCTCTCATGTCGAAAATGAGCCCTACCTCTGAGCCTTCGCAAAGCGCAAAGTTCCTCCTGACCCAGGCAGGTATGGAGATTCTCCCCTTGGAATCAACCTTCACAGAAACCGATTCCAGCTGGCGACACTCAGGGCTAAGCAAATTCCTGGCCTTCAGGGTGAACTAAACCCCTTGCCCTGGTTTTGCCTGCCATACGATGTCATCTCCAATCTAACTGGATGACATGCCTGCAGCATGGATGTCTGTTGCAGCCGCATGCCACCGAATAGAAATGGGCAGCCATGCTATATAAAGGTTTGGTGGGATGTTTGGATATCGTCAAATCGTTATTGGCGACTGGTCGGCAATGTCCCTGAGCATCCTGCACATCTTGTAGCTGAAATTCCTGTCAAACTCCACCTGCTTTCCATCTTTCTCAAGTGCCTCAACCTGGCTATCCACCCACGCCTCAACCTCGTCCATTGTCAGGAAGCCTGACTGGGCAACATAATCCCCTACCGGCATCTCGTCATTGCCCATGCCCGTGTCCGTGGCTTCCTTGCCGATGTTCACCCTGTAGACCCTTGAGCCTGGGTATCTGGTGTAAATCGTGGCCACGAACATCGGCTCGAACTCAGGCCTCTTGACTATTATTTGCATGATGAAAGGTGGCGCAGAAAAAATATCAGGATTTTGTGGGATGACAAAAACCAAGAGGTTTTTGGCATGCCTGCAGCATAGGAGCATGTTGCAGTGCATGTCACAGCGCAACCATCTTCCTGGGCTTGGCTGCCTTCGGCCTCCTGGCAGTCTTCCTTGGCTTCGGTTTTCCTCCAGCCGCAGCGCCGCCTTCTGCCGCCCCTTCACCTTTCTTGACATGATTGACGAACCCGCACTTTATGCACAGCTTCCACGGCCGTTTGCCTTTGCCCTTGATTGAGAGGATATTCAAGCCGCAGGTCTTGCAGAGTTCAGAGACCTTCCTTATGTAGCCGTTCTGGGGCAGCGAGTAGGTCTGCGTGCACTTCGGGTATTCAGAACAGCCGACGAAACGCTTGCCTGCCTTTGAGTTGCGCATGAGCAGGTCGCCTCCGCAGGCAGGGCATTTGCCGATGGTGCTCTCCTCCCTCGCGGTTTCCCTGACTATGACCAGCAGCTCAGCGCCTATCTTGCCCTCGTGCTCCTTGAACCGCCTGAGTATCTTTGCCAGCTCAGTCTCAGCCTCGGTTATGACCTCGTCCGGCTTGAGCTTGCCCTCCTGAATGTCCTCCATCTCCTTCTCGAACCGCTTGGTCAGCTCCACCTCCACGATGTCAGGGCAGTATTTGTCCAGCGCGCGGACAACAGACTGGCCGAGCTTTGTGACAACGATGCTGTCCTCGCTGATGTAGCCGCGGTCGTAAAGCGTCTGCAAAATGAGCGCGCGCGTGCCCTTCGTGCCGAGCCCGAGCCCCTCCATCTCCTTGAGTATGGAAGCCTGCGTGTAGCGCTTTGGCGGCTGCGTCTCCTTGTCAAGCATGTCTATCCTGTGCGGGCTGACAGCATCGCCCTTCTTCGCGGGTGGCAGCGGCTGCTCCTTGAGCCTGACATAGGGTCTGTAAAACTCCATCCAGCCTTGCTCCAGCGTGCGCGCGCCCTCGGCTGCAAACTTTTCACCTTTCACGTCTATGACCAGCTTCATCGCCTCCCTCTTCGCGGCATCGGCAAACGTTGCCAGGAACCTGCGCGTTATCATGTCATAGATGTTTTTCTGGTAGCTGTTCAGCGCCTTTGGCGCAAGGCCTGTTGGGTAGATGGCAGGATGCGCGGGGTCTGACTTCAACCCTTCATTGGGTTTCAGTCTGTCTTTCTTGAGCAGATGCTCGCAAAACTTCTTGTACGCAGGCTGCTTCCACAGGTTGTTGAGTATGGCCTTGAAGCCGAGCTTTCCGGGCAGCTTCTGGCTTGACGTCCTCGGGTAGCTTATCAGCGCCTGCTCGTAGAGCGTCTGCGCGATGTCCAGCGTCTGCTTCGGCGAATAATGGAAGTGCAGGTAGGCGTCGCGCTGCAGCGTGGTCAGGTCAAACGGGAACGGCGGCTTCTGCAGGTATTCCCTTGCCTCAACGGAGTCAACAACCGCCCTCCCGCCCTTGCATCTCGCAAGCGCAGCCTCTGCTTCCTCCTTCTTCCAGAACTCGCCGTGTGTGTGGATGGCCACGATGTCGCCTGAGTTCAGCTTCCCTTCAAGCTGGAGAATCCAGAACGGGACGGGCTTGAACGCCTCTATCTCGCGCTGGCGCGCGTCCAGCAGCTGCAGCACAGGGCCCTGAACCCTGCCTGTGGAGAGCGTCTTGTAGCCGCCCGCGTGCTGCAGCGCCAGGGTCAGCGCGCGGCTCATGTTGATGCCCCAGAGGAAGTCCAGATGGTGGCGCGTCAGGCCTGCATGAATCTGCGGGAAGTCAAGGTGCTCTGAGGCGCTGTCATAGGCGTCAATCAAATCCTGCCGCGTCAGCGTGGAGAAGCGCATGCGCCTGCCGTCCTTTGCGCCGCAGAGGAACCTTATTATGTTCCATGCTATTGTGCTTCCCTCTACATCCAGATCACAGGCCGATATGCAGCCGTCTGCGCCCTTCGCCAGCGCCATTATGGCGTCATAATATTTCTTGGACCAGCCCGCGTTCCTGTTGGACTCCCATGTCGGCCTCCATTCAACCGAGAAGACAGGATAGCTCCATACTGCCGACTTCTCCTTCTGGGTCAGGGAAAAGAGATGGCCTGCCGCAGAGACGACGACCAAATCCCTGCCCTTCCTCCTGATGCGGTAGTAGCCCACACCGCCCGCCTTGCGCTCCTCAACCCCTCCCTCTGCCAGCGCGTCGGCTATCCTCCTCGCCGCCGAGGGCTTCTCGGTTATCACAAGAACATAGCCTGATCTGCTTGCGTGCTTTGCTTCCTTTGCCGCTGCTTTCATTAGTATTCCTAACTGCGGCAAGGGCTTAAAAAGGTGTTTGAGCCAAAAACCAGTGTTCTTTCAGCAGAGGTGCCACTGAGAAGCAGGGCTTCTCAGGCATGTCACGAGCAGAAGCTCGTGAACATAGTGGCACAAGAGAATGGATTTAAACCTGCGGCCATTAGATTGGATTGGATAATAGTGATTGGTGGAATGGCAGACATGCGGAACAGGAGTGTGTTGCATGGAATCTTGAACTGGGATAGTGATAAAGCATAGCCAGTTTGAGAGATGCCACTGAGACAGCGGTCTCAGGCATGCCATGATTGCTCTGCAATCATGAGCACGTGCAGAACCAAAGGTGTGTTGCATGGAATGCAAGAAATGCCCTTACTTTGAGCCGAAAAAGGAGATTGCGGCAGGCAGGGTTCTCGTCGG
>VGIZ01000013.1 GCA_016867675.1 Candidatus Aenigmatarchaeota archaeon
GCAGTAGGCCCTGGCAATCTTCCGTTTGACGTCCTCGGCTGAATCTGTCATGAATATGGCGGTGTCGGGCTTGCTCTTGCTCATCTTCATGGCCATGGCCCTTTCCTCCGCGCTCATGCTGCCTTCAGGCGGCTTCTGCAGCCCCATCAGCATATGATGGCTCACAATAACAGGTTTCCAAAAACCAAGCGCGGGGCCGATTTCCCTTGCCAGCACATTGACCTTTCTCTGGTCCATGCCAAGCTGGGTGATGTCCGCTCCAAGGTGGAATATGTCGGCTGCCTGCATGCAGGGATACATCATCTGCGCGCCGCTCAGGTTCTCCTTCTCGCTCCTGCCCATTATCTGGGCGCATCTGGTTATCCTGGTCACGGTGCTCTCCCTCGCTATCCTCATGACCTTCTTCCAGTATTCCTGACCGTCCACCAGCTGGCTTGAGCGCACGAACTCCACATTTTTCAGTTCCATTCCGCTGGCGCGCCAGACCTCTATGAAATAGTCGCCGGCGGCCTGTATCTTCCCAAGGTCGCCGCCGAGCTTGTTGTTCGCCCATGCGTGCCAGTCGGCCACAAGCATCTTGAATCTGCAGCCGGCCCTTGTCATTTTGTTTATGTTTATGGCCCTCAGCAGACCCTGCGCTATGTGGATGCCTGACCCGCTCGGCTCAAACCCGTCGTATGCGACAGGATGCGCCTTCGTCTCCAGCAGCTGGCGCAGCTCCGCTTCGGTGATTATCTCCTCGCCGACCTGCCTGATAAGCGCGAGCCTTGATTCGGTGTCCATGGGATAATGTTGTCCGTTCCTGTTTAAATCCCGAGTGAGCATCCCCTTATAAAATTTAGCATGAAGTCTATGACAACATGAGGATAGGCGTGCTTGGAATGGGTCCTGTCGGGCGGCTCTTCGCGGTAGATGTGCTTCCAAACTACGGCCACAAGGTGTTCGCATATGACCCGAATCCCGAGCTTACCAAATCCCTTCCCTACAAAACACAGAGATGTGGCTCCGAGGAGGAGGTCGGCTCCAATTCCGACCTCCTGCTGTGCTGCACCGACATGCTCAGCGGCTCCGCGCTGACAAAGGCGGCGAAGGCCATGAAGTCAGGAGGCGTGGTTTCAGGCGATTTTTCCGCGAAGACGCCTGAATCCGAGGCCTTTGTTGCCTCAGGCAGGGATGACCTTTCCTATTATACAATCCATACGGTGTCAGCGCCTTCGCTGGGCCTGAAGGGTCAGCTTGTCATAGACATACCTGTCAGCGGCTGCTACGGCCACAACAGGGGAAACCCCTACATAGCGGATTTCAGGAGCACGCTCAAGGATGCGGGCGCAAATTTCAAGCGGCTCTGGACCGTGGAAGACCATGACATGCGCATGGGAAGGATACAGGGCGCCACAAGCGCGGAGAACATATGCACTGCGGCAACCCTAGCGAGGCTCGGCATAAACCCCATGAAAGACGGCGGGGTTTATTCCAACGAGCTTGACAGGGTAAAGTTCCAGATGGCCCTCAGGGCAATAGGCAAAAAGGGAAGCTCAACCCCGAGGGTCTACGGCACAATTGCAATGATGAATCCATACTCGCTCGCCAACATCGGGGAGTATCTTCAGGTTCTTGAGGAGCTTCTGGACGCCGCCGCCTCCGGCGGTGGCAGTGCAGATGCGATGATAAGGGACGCCAGAAGGAGGCTGGGGCAGGGCCGCGTAGATGAGGCAGCCAGCGTATGGGACAGCAAATTCGGCCCCGTGGACCGCGGCAAAAACTCATATTCAAGCCATCTGGCTGAAGCGATATTGTGGTCCAGGTCTGCCAGCCCCATGGACATGTTCGCTGACATACCTCCACCGCCCTACAGGTTCAGGGAAATGATGGCGCTCAAGGCGCTGAGCATGGGAGAGCAATGCGTCGCCAACATGCGCAGCGGCAACACGAACGACGCTGACTTTTTGCAGAGCATGCACGAGTATTACGATTGGGCGTTCCGTGCGGTAAAGCAAAAGGGCTGGGCGGCAATACAGGAATACGAGGATATGTTCTTCAGGCCTTCAAGGGAGGCGTTCGCAAACGAGCTGGCTGACATAAACAAAAGGACAGACGAGCTGATAGGAAGGATTGCCTGATTTAAGCCCGAAGTCCAATCATACGGCATAGTGATGCGAATGCGACTCCCCGAACCCCTCGGCGGGCTGCTGGGCGAGCTGGAGCCCGGCGCGATAACCAACCTCTACGGCCAGCCTGGCACAGGCAAGACCAATCTCTGCATTCTGGCTGCGCTTGACTGCATCAGGGGCGGCGGCAAGGTGCTGTTCATAGACACAGAGGGCGGGCTGTCAAAGGAAAGGGCGCTCCAGATTTCAAACAGCCCTGACATGCTGAAGAGCGTCATCCTGCTTGAGCCGCGCACGCTGAAGGAGCAGGAGCTTGCGGTCAGGAAGGCTGAGCAGAGCGACGCAAGGCTCATCATCCTTGACTCAGCTGTCGCTCTCTACAGGATAGAGCATGCCGAGCTCGCTGAAGGGATTCAGGAGCGGGACAGGAAGAACAGGATGGACACGCTGCTGGGCGCGAGCCGCTCGCTCTCGCGCCAGATGTCTGTGCTTTCAAAGATAGCGAAGGACAGGAACATCCCCGTGCTGATAACAGCGCACGCATTCAGGAACTGGGACAGCGGCGAGCTTGAGGTCGTGGGCGGCGACGCCATCCGCTACTGGTCCAAGACCATGGTGCATCTGGAGAAGACAGGCAAGACGTCCGAGCGGCGCGCGACCATTGTCAAGCACCGCGCAAGGGAGGAGAACAATTCCGTCAAGTTCCTGCTGGTCAATGAGGGGATAAAGCCGTCAAAGGGGTTCGGGCTGTTCTAGGGTTGTTCCGTTTTTCCGTAACGCTCATGTCACTAAGTGACATGGCGCGCCTGACAGCTTTTAGCTGTCAGTAGCGACGCTTTTGCAATCAAATGCATTGCCAAAAGGGTTGGAGGGTTCAAGCTGTTCTAGTTTTTCACTTCTCAGAAAACACCTCGGCCCGGAACGCAAGTATCTCCGTACCCTTCTCCTTCCACGCACCGGGCTGCAGACCCGCCTTGACGCAGGTCTGGCTCAGGAACTCCTCGCGGCTCCAGCCATGCTCGGTCGCGACCTGCGGCAGCAGCAACCCTGAACAAAAACCCCGCTTGATGATGAGTCCGTCCTGTCCGACCTTGACATCAGCGGGTCTGATTGGCTTCGGCTTCGTGAGCACCGAGATTTCTATCTTTACCTTCTTCAGCTCTGATACATCCAGCGGAGGGAAGCGCGGGTCGCGGCACGCGCTGATGGCAGCGCCGACCAGCGCGTCAATGAGCGGCATGACGGGCCCGGGATAGCCTATGCAGCCACGCAATTCTCCATATTTGGTCAGCGTGACAAAGCAGCCGCGTTCGTCCAGAAACGGCTTCGGCGTGCCTGCGGGCTTGAACCTCTTTCCCTCCCTGACCCACAGCTCCACAGCCGAGCGGGCGGTCTTCAGGGCGAATGACCTCTCCTTCTGGTTCATGCTTTCACGCGACCTTCACGCGACCCCCAGCACCATCTTCAGCAGCGCCATCCTGACAAACAGGCCGTTCTCCGCCTGGCGGAAATACGCCGCGCGCGGGTCGCTGTCAACATCAGGCGAAATCTCGTCAACGCGCGGCAGCGGGTGCATCACGATGGCGTCCTTTTTCATGAGTCCCAGGGTCTCCCTGCCGATGACGTAGCAGCCCTTGACCTTGTTGTAGTCCTTCAGGCTGGCGAACCTCTCCTTCTGCACGCGCGTCACATAGAGTATGTCGGCCTGCCGCGCGGCGTCCTCAAGCCTGCCTGTTTCATTGAACTCCACTCCCTTCTCCGTCAGATACTGCTTGATGTCGTCCTTCATCCTCAGCGAGTCAGGCGAGACGAAAATGATTTTTACGTTCTTACTGCACGCAAGGAGGTAGCAGAGCGAGCGCACGGTCCTGCCGTGCTTCAGGTCGCCGACCATTGCAATGGTGAAGTTGTCCAGCCTGCCCAGCTCCTTCCTGATGGTGTATGCGTCCAGCAGCGTCTGCGTGGGATGCTGTCCTGCGCCGTCGCCTGCATTGATGACAGGCACAGGCGAATACCTTGCCGCCAGCTCCGCAGAGCCCTCCTCGGGGTGGCGGATGACGATGACGTCGGCATACCTCCCCACTATCCTGACGGTGTCAGGCAGCGACTCGCCCTTCGCTGCGGACGAAAACTGCGCCGCGGACTCGGTGTCAATGACCTCGCCGCCGAGCCTTATCATGGCGGACTCGAACGAGAACTTGGTCCTTGTGCTGGGCTCGTAGAAAAGCGCTGCAAGAATCCTGCCCTTCATTATCTGCGGCAGCGTGCCCTGCCTGGCATGGCGCTCCATCTCCGCCGCCGATTCAAGGAACTCCTCAAGCCTTTCAGGCTCCCTGAACTGCCTGATGTCGATGACATGGCGCAGGGCTTCCAAGATATCACCGCTGAAAATTGGTTTTGCGCTTAAAATATGCTTTTAAGCAGGGTATGACAACAATTCCTATTTGAGACAGCACGGTGAATGGTATGAAATGGGACAGCGAGAAGAAACTGGAGGAGCTGGGAGAAATGCTGGAAGCCGGGCGCGTGCTTCTGCTCTACCACCACGACACCGACGGCATCTGCTCCGCTGCGCTGCTGCTCAGGTTCTTCCCGAAGATGAAAAGCCTTCCGCTGGAAGGGCCGAGGCTGGACAGGAAGGAGATGAAACGGATAGCCTCGCAGGACGCCGACGTCATGATATTCCTTGACCTGCCTGTTGACCAGGAGTTTGAGAGCCTGATGCAGCTGAAGAGGAAGGCGAAGCTCGCCGTCATAGACCACCACATAGCCGAGCGCGACCTGTCGCGCTGGGGCGTACTGCACATCAACCCGAGGCTTGAGAAGGACGTCTATCTGCCGACGAGCTACATGGTCTACAAGATACTGGAGAAGCTGGGGAAGAAGCCGTCTGGTGTGAAATGGATTTCCTGCATCGGCGTCTATGGCGACTACGGCATGAAGGACTGCGCTGCATTCCTCGCGTCCTGCGACATGGGCAGGGAGGGGATGGCGCTGGGCTCTGAGCTGATATCCGCTGCCGTAACGCTGAAGGGCCTGAAGGGCGCGGACATCGCGCTGAAATATCTGCTCGCTTCAGAAGACTTCTCCAACTTCTCGCGCAGCAACGCGCTCAAGGCGTGGAAGGCTGCTGTCAGCAAGGAATTCAACGAGATAATGGGCCATTTCGACGGCGGCAAGGAGCTCTACCCTGACGCAGGCCTAGTCATCTATGAAATAAGGAACAGGCTCAACCTTACGTCAGCCGTTTCCAACCGCCTGTCAGAGCTGCTGCCTGACCTCGTTGTAATGATAAGGAAGAAGCACGACAAAGGCGGTCAGGGAAAGGAATGGAAGCTCTCGCTGCGCTGCCAGTCAGGAAGGGTCAATCTCGGCCTGATAACAAAGAAGTGCGCCGAGGGCATTGGCAGCGGCGGCGGGCACAAGAAGGCTGCGGGCGCCGTTGTCAGCGACTACGGAAAGTTCCTCGCGAGGCTGCGGGCTGAGCTCAAGAGGGCGTAAAGCTTAAATACATACCCATAATAATCATACTTATGAGTATGTTTATTAACAGGGTTGACGAAAAGAGAACCCTTGATGAAATATTCGCCTCGGAAAAAGCAGAGCTCGTTCTAGTTTATGGCAGGAGGAGGGTGGGCAAAAGCCGGCTTCTTATGGAGTCTATAAAGAGGAAGAACGCGCTCTATCTCCTCGCCGACATGTCCGAGAACATACTGGAAGTCTTGGCAAGCCAGGTGAAGGACGAATTCGTGAGATTCCTGACTTGGGACGACTTTTTTGATTTCATCACGAGAAGCAGATATGACATAATAGTCATAGATGAGTTCCAGTATCTTTACAATGTCAACAAGGCGTGGCCCACCATACTGCAGCGGTGGTGGGAAAAGATGAAGAGCGGCAGGAAGAAGATAATACTCTGCGGCTCCACAATTTCCACCATATACAGGATTGCGATGGGCTACGGTTCCGCCCTATACGGCAGGAAAACGAGGGAGATTGAAGTGTTTCCCCTCGGGTTCAGGGACTTCAGGAAATTTTTCAGCTATGGCGCCGAGGATGCGCTCAAGGCGTATTTCATATTGGGCGGAATTCCCAGGTACATGGAAGAGTTCGACCCGTCAGACTCAATTGAAACAAACATCAGACGCAAGATAATTGACAAGACAAGCTTCCTTTATAATGAGCCCGTCAACCTCCTCTTTGAGGAGTTCAGGGACTTCACCCCATACACATCCATCCTGCTCGCCATAAGCGAGGGTAGGACAAAATTTAACGAGATTTCCGACTACAGCAGGATTTCGGGCAACAAGCTGCCGAAGTACCTGGGTGTGCTGGAAAGGGTCAAGATAATAGGGAAGGACATTCCGGTGACGGAGAGGAGGACGAAATCGAAAACCACGAGGTATTTCATAAACGACAATTTCTACAGGTTCTGGTTCAGGTTCATTTTTAGGAACAAGTCAAGGGTGGAGCAGGGCATGAATGCGGAAGTCTTTAATGACGTAAAAAAGGAGATGAACGCCTATTTCGGGAAGCTGTTCGAGGAAGTGTGCAGGGAAAATCTGGCCAATTTCGGCTTCAAGTTCGACAGGAGCGGCAGATGGTGGCACAAGGACAAGGAAATAGACATAGTCGCCACGAGCGATGAGAAGGAAATACTTCTTGGCGAGTGCAAATGGAAGGAAAATGTCAATGCGGAGAGCATCGCGAGGGATCTGGCAAGGAAAGCAGGGATGGTTGACTGGAACAGGGGGGCGAGGAGGGAGACCCTCGCCGTGTTCGCGAAGTCATTCTCGAGGGAGATAAAGAAATTTGAGGGCAGGAAGGTGCACTGCATAGACCTGAGGGACTTCGGCAGGTTGTAGCACATCTGGTCAGCGATTATGACAACTTCTTCGTGCGGCTGCGGAGGGAGCTTGCCTGACCTACGTGCCTGTGTGCCTCCTTGCAATGATGAGGCTTCCCTTCACCCCGAGCAAACCAGAGTTTTGTATTGTGTAAACAGGGAATTCCTTCAGCATTTCGCCGTGCCTTGATTCGTAAAGAGAATTAAGCAGCGCGTCAACATATCCCGGCACCTTCATGTTATCCTCAAACGAGCCTGTTATGCAGAGCGCCCTGCACATCGGCGGCGAAAGCATGTTGGACTGCGCGCACTGGCCGAGGAAGCGGGCTGCCTTTTTCATTACAAGCCCGCAGAATTTACTGCCTTCCTTTGCCAGCCTTGCTATCTCCGCAGGTTTGTCCGCTGATTTTCCCACGGCCCGAAATTCATCATCGCTGACAAAGCATAGAGCAGAAGGATTATAGTCGAAAGCCAGTCCTCTTTCCATGAACCAGACACCATAAATCGCAGGATTGGCAGCAATGTCTTCGCAAGACACAGACCGTTTGTTTTGGGACCGTAACCTGCCAAACACGTATTCTTCGCTCGGATTTGTCGGCTGCGCCAGCACCCAGCCGCCCTCGCCGCCGAGCACCCTGTCATCAGGCGTTATCTTGGCCGCGCCTACGCCGGTTCCTGGAATCATCAAAAACCTGTAGGCATTCGGTATGCTGCCGCCTCTTATGTAAATAACCCTTTCCGGCTCTTTCTTCTCAACATCCACGACCCCTGTGCCGCCGCCCTCAATATCATTGTAGATGCTCGCCTCGGCCGCACCCGAAGCTTCCTCTATCTCGCCGGCTGTCAGCGCACCCCAGTCTTGGTTGGTTATGACGACGCTTCTGCGGTCAGGGCTTGGGGGGCCTGCGACAGCGTCAACAAGGTAGGCACCCTCGAGAACCCTTCTCTGCTCCCTCAGCATGTCAAGATAATCGGCCTTTGTGGGCGGCGTATTGAATACCAGCGGCTTCTCCATGTCTTCAGCGAGTATTCTGATGTGCGTCCCGCCCGTGTCTATTCCCACTGCCTTCATGGGAACTAATTGGAAGAAAGCCTTAAATTGGGATGCCCTTCATTTCGGCGTCATGAGGTAAAACATGTGGTCCTTTTCATAAGGGTCCAGCCTGACCCTTTCGACTATCCTGAAATGTTTGCTCAGCTTCCTCTCTTCCTGCTTGTATATCTCATCAGGCTCCTTCGTGACGTCGATGCTGCGGGACTTGATGACCATCATCGCATGTCCGCCCTTCTTCAGGAACTTCTCGGCATTCCTTATCATTATCTCGCTCTGGTCATTGGTGGCGACATCCTCCATGATGACGTCAATGGGCTCCACCCAGCCGTAGGTCTCAGGCTTCCTTGCATCGGCGAGGATGGGCATGATGTTGCCGAGCGCCTTTGCCGCAGGCAGAAGCTCGCGGAAGCAGCGCTCTGAGATTTCAATGCCGTAGACGATGCCGCTGGGGCCGATGATGTTTGAGAAGTATGACGCAGTCTGCCCTGACGCGATGCCGAGATAGAGGACCTTGCTGCCTGGCTTCAGCGGGAACTGCCTCAGACCCTTCGCTATTGCCGCCGCGGGCTTTGACCTGTTCGGGTCCCAGACGCGGTATTCTGTCCCTCCGACGCTGGCGAGCTGCTCGGTGAAGAGCCTGCGGCCCTGCAGCGGGTTCATTGTGAGGATTTTGCTCCCCTGCCTGAAGACGCGCGGGAATATTTCGTCCATACATCATATCAGCAGGACAGGTTTTAATGCGAGAACTGCCCACGAAACCGGCATAATGGGAACCATTTCCCCCGGCATAATGCAAGCATGCGATTTAACACAACCTTTTGGCGACAGAAATGCTTTTAAATAGGAGATACAAGCAGATATTGCCCACTTGTGGGCATAGTGTAATTTAGCGTGAAACGATGATACTCGGCATCTCAAGGGTGTGTTGGTATGGAAATACAGATGTGCCAGTTATGCAAAGAGCCCATAGCGAACTTTGTCTGCATACACCGCATGGGAAGGGGCATAGCGCAGTGGCTTCCGTCGCCGGCGAGGGAAGCGTTTGAAATGGAAAATGCCCGGTTTCTCCAGACCTTCAGCTACATGCCAGCGGACACCAGAAACCACGCAGAGCCCGTCTGCCTCTACTGCTATGTGAACGAGGTCTTCCAGTGGCTGTCAGCCATAGACAGGCCGGTTGCAAGGAGGTTCAGGAAGCTGCTCTCCCTGGGCCGCAGGACAGAGGACTTCCGCGAAATCATAATCTCGCATGCCGAGCCCATAACAGCCGACAGGCCGGAGGCAGCGGAGTTCGGGGTCTGCGACGTGTGCGGCGAATACTCCGACGAGCTCACGAGGACGCGCGAGGGCTGGGTGTGCGGGGACTGCAGCGGTGAATGAATGGGAGCGGTCATTATGCGGCTGCAACAGGCGGTTGTTGCGGCAGGCATATCATTCAGCGTGTTTGGTGGTAATATGCCAGGCGATGTATGCACTTCACCAGAGGACAAGAACAAGATCAGGTCGCACAGATACGAGTACGAGGAAGAACAATATGAAAGCTTTTAATGACATGAAGGCGCGATGAAATGCGGCCAACCAGCCCAGCTCTGCTTCTATGCATCTGTATTGCATCAGGCAGGCAGCCATACTGCAGGCACGTCAGGCAAGCCATTATACTGCGTACTTGCCCAACGTCTTCCTTATCTCGCGCATCCTTTTCTGGTAGTGCCGCATGCGCCTGTAAGATTCCACTATCTCGACGAAGCCTATGAGCATGAGAACGCTGCCCACCAAAACCGACAGGGGGCTTCCTGAAAACACGTTTATCACCACTATGCCCACGCCGATGAAGGCAAGCCCTGTCTGTATGAACGAGAGTATGGTGCGCTCCTTTGATAGCAGCGTCTGCTCCATGGCGAGGAATGTCCTGTTCTCGGTCTGGCTAAGCCTGCGCTTTTTCGGCATGCTATCAAGTATTATTATGCCCAATCCAAAATATAAGCGAAGGTGCCGCTTGTGAAATGCTGGACTTGGATAATGCTGATGTACTGAAGTCCGGCAGACATGCAGTAAAGGAGCGTGTTGCATGAGATTTTCCGAGTTTGCCGAAGCCTGCGAGGAGCTTGGCGGGGTCCCGTCCAAGCTGAAGAAGACGGACATCATAGCAGGGCTGCTGAAGAGGTCGGGCGACGACCTCTACATGGTCGCGACGCTGCTGCAGGGCCGGGTCTTCCCTTCCTTTGACGAGCGCGAGGTCGGCATCGCAGCGCAGTCCATGGAGAAAATCATAGCGCAGGCGACAGGCTTTTCTTCGGCTGAGATAAGGAAGCGCTTCAGCAAAATCGGCGACTTCGGGCTTGTCGCCGAGGAGCTGGTCGGAAAGAAGAAGCAACGAACACTCCTATCGACGCCGCTGAGCGTGCGCAGGGTTTTTGAGAACCTGCGCAAGGTGGCCGAGGTCGAGGGCAGGGGCTCGCAGGAGAGGAA
>VGIZ01000014.1 GCA_016867675.1 Candidatus Aenigmatarchaeota archaeon
CGCAGACAAAACAACCTAACAACTTATAAGCAGGTTCAGACAGAATATCATCAGGTGCAAAACCATGCCGCCGTGCGGAAGAAAAAGGAAAAGGAAGAAGATAAAGAAGCACAAGCTGAAGAAAAGGCGCAAGAAGATGAGGCACAGGAGCAAATAAGCTTGCTCCTGTCATAAGGTCTCTTCTTTTATTCCTTTGTTTGCGTTCCTTTTGTTTCACTGGTTTCATGTAGCGGTAGCAGTGTTTCAACCAATATAAACAGGCGTTCCAAATCACTTGCTATGAGCGACGAACAGCCTGCACAGGAGCAGCTCAAGCCTGAACAGCCAAAGCCCGAAGAGCCGAAGCAGGAAAAACCCAGACAGCAAAAGCTTGCCACTAATCCACGCATTAGCGAGATAAGCCAGGTGCGCGTTTCTGTCGCAGTCAACTGCGTCGCTGCCATCATCATGGGCTGGGCTTCTGTCGTTCTGACATCAATGAGCAGGACGCTTGTCGCGGGCATAGCAGGCATTGTCGTGATGGTAGTTGTCGGCTTCATTACGCAGAAAGCCGTGAAGAATGCTGACCGCAAATGGTGGCTCAGCAACGGCATCGTGGTTTTCCTTCTGGTGTGGCTCGTTTCATGGACCGTGTTCCACAACCTTGGCGTCTGAGCCCATGTCTGTCGAGATGGCAGCGCTTCTACGTTATTCCATCTCAACATGAGCTGGACAGTATTCCATAATCTCGTCGCCTGAGCCCATGTCTGTCGAGATGGCAATGCTTCTTCGCTATCCCACCTTAACATCCCATGGACAGCGTTCCACAGCCTGCCGTATTTCGCTTAAATTCTGCGCCAACCTATAATTATAGTGTGAGCCGATGGCAAGGGAACTCTCGCTGGCGGGCTTCAGGAACATTGAGGAAGACTTCGCGATAATCGTCCTGACATCAGGAGTCAGGCTGGACGAGACGAACTCCTCCATAGTGAAGGAGCTCATGAAGAAAAGGGACATGTGCCTTTACGTGGCGATAAACCAGCCCTACAACCGCATGCTCCGCGTGATGGAGAGGAAGAGCGTTGACGTGAAGCGCGTCTTCTTCATAGACTGCATAACGGAGACGAGCGGCGGCAAGGCCGAAAGGGCGGGCAACTGCCTTTATGTCAACTCGCCCAGCAACCTGACCGAGCTCGGCATAGCCATATCGCAGGCCCTGCATGCAATACCCGGGCAGAAGTTCCTGTTCATGGACGCCCTCAGCACACTCGTCATATACAACACGCCGAACTCGTTCGCAAAGTTCGCGCACTTCCTGATGACAAGGGTGAAGCTGCTCGGGCTCAACGGCATATTCATGGTGGTTGAGAAGGAGATGGAGGAGCAGGTGTTCTCAAGGATATCGCACTTCTCCGACAGGATAATAAGGCTCAACTGACAATAATATAATAAATCAGGTGCATGGTGAAAGTGATGGTTACGCCAATAGAAATCGGGGTTTACACGATTGCATTGACCACATCAGTGATAGCGACCCTCACGTTCTTCATAGCAGCAAGGAGGTTTGTAGCCGGCGAATTCAAGTACTTCATAAGCTGGGTGCTCGCTGCTTCAACAGCATTCCTGCTCGGCAGCCTGCTCAACCTGTGCGCGGTCATCCTGTCAGGCACGCCCTACGGCCCGACCTTTCTTGTGGTCGCGGGCTTCGCCTTCGTGCTCATGGGCGCCTGCTTCATCAGGGCGGCCTTCATACTCCACGACATATCCAAGGTCTTCGGCTTCGCGTGGATGGAGAAGGACTTCGGGAAGATAACCAGGGCGCACGCCAGGCTGAAGAAGAAAAGATGAGCATGATTTTGTTCTAACGGATATAATGCCAGTGTCCCAATTATTTATCATGCCGCGGGTGGCGAGGGGGCAGGCGGGCTTGGAGTATATTCTCATACTTGCGATACTGCTCGGGGCGCTCATACCCGTGTTCATGTACGCGGCAGACACGTCGGAGCTGTCCATAAGGACAACCCAGTCGCGCGAGGCTGTGCAGAGGATTGCCGCCGCAGCCGACAGGCTCTATGCAATGGGCGGCGGGAAGATGGAGGTCGACGTCTACCTGCCTTCGGGCATAGAAGCCTTCTCGCTCGGCAACGGCACAGTGAAGCTCACGCTCAGGATAGGCGAGGGCACAGGCGATGCGTTTGAGCTGACCAGGGGCAACCTGACAGGCGTGCTGCCCGTGACCGAGGGCTACAAGAAGATAACCCTTGTGATGCTGCCGAACGGCACGGTCTGCATGGGCGAAACATGCGGCAGCTTTGAGGCGCTCGTGGTGAGCATAGCCTCGCCGCTGAACGCAAGCTATTATGTCACTGACGTGCTGTCATCGGTTAGTCTCAACAAGGACGGCAGCTGGTGCGGCGTAAGTCTTGACTCTGCAGCCAACCAGACCATGGCAGAGAACGGCCTGACATGGTCGCTGGGCCTTTCAAGCCTGGCAGAAGCCATGCACAATGTCATCTTCAGCTGCAGTGACAGCGCAGGGGCTGTCGCAAGGGTGGGGCCGAGATACTTCACCATCGTGATACTGCCTGTTGTGACGCTGAACTACCCGAACAACGGCAACGTCAGCGCGTTCAAGAGGATACCACTGAACTGCTCGGCCACGGACAACGAAGGCGTGACCATGATAGAACTCTGGGGCAACTTCACAGGCACGTGGAGCCTTAGCGAGAGCTGCCCTGTCGCAGGGCCTAGCACCAGCTGCGAGTGGAAGAAGGTGCTGCGCAATGCCGCCTACATATGGAACTGCAACGCGACCGACACAAAAGGCAACAACGACTGGGGCGACAGCAACTGGACGTTCACCATGAATTACCCTGTCCTGCCGAACACAGGCGCGCTCGTTGTCTATCAGGAGGGCAGCCCTGTCTACAGGAACTGGACAAGGGCAACCTCAACGCTGGACAGCCAGGGAGCAACGCTTGGCCCGAGCAGCAACAGGTACTGGAATGTCCTTGTTTCCAGCCCGCTCACCAGGGAGAAGCTGCTCGCATCGGCGACGGTTGAGAACACCATAACAGCGCAGCTGTGGGACGGCCACGGCTGGGGCAGCTTTGTCACGCTTGCCTCCAGCGTCGGCGGCGACGACAGGAGAAAGATGGGCGCTGCATACGAGCAGCTGTCAGGCGACGGCATGGCGGTATACAGGGTTGACACCACGCAGAACCCGAGGTACAGGATATGGGACGGCGCATCGTGGGGCAGCGAGGCAACCATAACATTCTCGCAGTGCTCGGGCAGCATAAACTGGGTCAGGCTGGAACCCAAACCCGCGTCAGACGAGCTCATGCTTGTGGCCGGGTTCTCCACCAGCCAGATATGCGCCAAGGTCTGGAACGGCGATTCCTGGGGCAGCGACACCCTGCTGGAGTCCTCCACGGAGAGCACCCAGCACCAGACATTTGACGTCGCCTACGAGCAGCAGACCGGCAGGGCTTTGGTGGTATGGTCCAACTCGGCGTCCGACAAGCCGAGATACAGGATATGGAACGGCGCAAGCTGGGGAACGCAGGGACAGCTCGGCTCGGTGGGCAGCAGCGACATCTACTGGATAAAGCTTGCCTCTAACCCGCAGTCAAACAAGGTTGTTGCTGCAACCATAGACGGCGGGAGGGACCTGAACGTGCAGCTCTGGGACGGCTCGGCATGGGGCACCAACAGCGAGCTTGAAACCGGACTGCAGACATACACGACGAGGTGCATGGATGTCATGTTCGAGAACAGCTCAGGCAGGGCGCTCATCGCCTACGGCGAGTACAACGCGCAGACGCCAAGATACAGGACGTGGAGCGGCGGCTGGTCTTCTGAGCTGTCCGCGGGCAGCGTCGGCGCCAACATCAACTGGGTGACGCTCGGCGCAGACACGAAGTCCAACGACATGCTCATGCTCACGCTGGACTCGGACAACGACGTCTCCTTCCAGAGGTGGAACAGCGCAACAGCGGCATGGGCGGGCTATCAGGAGGTCAACACGAACTCCAACAATGTTTACGAGGGCACAGCGATAAGTTTTGACAGGCACTAACTATGAATCATGGAATGTCAGCGTAAATTTATAGAACCTCCGACCTGTGCTGCTGAGTTCCAAGGAACTCAGGCACGTGCTGAGACTTCGTCTCAGACACGAAGGTCGGGGCATTCAGGTATTTGGTGGGTCATATGAAGGCGCAACTCTCGCTTGAGGCATTGATCGTGTTCGCCATGGCGCTCGCTGTGTTCTCCGCGGTTTCCATGGCGGCCCTCTCAAGGCAGAACGACGTGAGCCTGATGGCGGCGGCGCAGGAGGACGCAAGGTCATGCGGCTACCTTGCTAACGAAGTGAGGTCCGTGTTCCTGCTCGGCGACGGCGCCAGCGGCACGCTGAGGATGGACAGCGCCTTCAGCGTGACAGGCAGCGCAGCCTACGTCGGCGGCGCGGCATGCCAGATGTGCTGCAACCTGACAAACGGGGCGTCGTCAAGCTTCAGCATGCAGCGCGGCGTTGTCAGGGTTTCAAACTCCAACGGCGCGGTAAGGGCTGATTGGCTGGGTGTGTGATGTTTATGGATTGCATGAAATTGGATTGTGTGAAATTCAGTCCGTCTTCATGTACAAAAAATTTGGTTGTGGCGGACGACCTGACGCGAAGGGCAGAGCCTTTGCCGCAGAGGGCAAGGCGCCAGAAGCAGGCAAAGTTTGGAAAATGGCGGAAGGAGCGACTGGCAATGAAAGGCCAGGCGTTCTCCGCGGACTTCGTGCTGGCAGTCATGATATTCCTTGTGCTGTTCGCGGCGCTCATGCTGGCGTTCGGCAGCATCATAGACTTCTCCGTGGCTGACGACATGTCAAGGCACCTTGAGCTGCTTACGGCGAACATAGCCGACCAGCTCGTGACAGGATCGGGCCATCCCTCGGGATGGGAATCAAACCCTGCGGCAGCCTCTGTCATAGGGCTTGCGTCATCCGACCGCATCCTTGACCCGGACAAGGTCAGCGCGCTTGCGGCGCTGGACTATGACACTGCGAAGAGGCTGCTGAAGACAGAGGGCTATGGCTTCTTCATCAGGCTTGCCGGAGCCGGCATCACGGCAGGGCTTCCTGCTTCAGGCAACCTTGCAGCATATGCAAGGAGGTTCGTCATGCTCAGCGGCAACAGCGAGACGCTTGAGCTTTACCTGTGGAGGCAGACATGATGGCAAGACGGCTTAGGGGATACATCTTCACGCTTGACGCGGTCGTGGCAGCGGTGGTGGTCGCCGCCTTCCTTGTGATGATTTACAGCTACACCACGATGACATACACGGAGATTGGCGACGTGTCCCTGCTCAGGGCGGCGTCAGACATCACAAAGCTCCTGTATGAGAAGGGCGTGCTGCAGACCCTGGACCAGGCAACGATAGAAAGCAACCTCAACGCGCTTCTTCCGCCGAACATGAGGATGAGCATGACGCTGTATGCCTACGGCACGGGCTCCGTGCCCTGCCCTGAGACGCTTTCAGACTTCAGCTTCGTCGGGTGCTACGACTACAACGGCGTCCCCAACCCCGGCTATGTGTACTATCCGCCTGAAACCGACCACTCAACCTGCGTTACCAACCAGGGAGGCTTGGACCTTGACCCAGGCTTGGATAGCAGCCTGGTTGTGATGTGGTGCAACGACATAGTCTCGGGCAGCGACGACTGCGACTTCAACGACGTGGTCGCCGCCTTCCTTGTGGAGCCGGTCCAGGGCGGCGTCAGGGCATCCCTCAGCAGGGATACCAGGTGGAGCGCGGGCCACACCAACAGCATACAGGTAAAGGGCACCTTCGGCGGCCAGTCCGTTGACCTTGAGGTGTTCAATCAGGGCGGCGCGGATTACGACGAGGCGCTCATATCATGCGGCAGCGGCAGTCCTGAGAGCGTCGTGCAGGTCAGCGATGACATCACAGGCAGCCACTACGCCGGCAGGTGGCTGTTCACGAAGATGAACGGCCCGCTGATAGACAAGAACGTGCTGGTGCGCTACAAGGTGTGGTTCAGATGACCAGTGATTGGAAGGGATTGAAATGAAAATGAAGGGAGTGCTTTTCACCGCGGGGCTGATGCTGCTGGCGCTGGCAGTGCTGTCAGCGTCATTCATTGTCTACCAGGGCAGGCACAGCCAGCTATCCGACCTCACGAGGATGGTTGCATACCAGGCAATTGGCGACGAGGTGACGGCAGTAAGCAGCGGGTTTAGCGACATAGTTTCGTCGGTCATTGCGGTCTCCGTGAACGGAAACATGGTTTCATTTGAGGAGGGCCTGCCCAATGCGAACGCGGCTGCGTTCTCCTCGGCCGTTGACTTCTGGAAAGGCTTTGCCTGGCAGAATTCGGGCTTTGACCTCGCGCTCAACCTGACAGACGCAAACGCAAAGCTCCCGCTGGCAATCCAGCCTGACAAGGCGACCTACACCCACCCAAGCGGATTTGGCGGCAGCTCCATAGCCGTGACCAGCGCGAGGAACGTCACAGGCTACGCGCTTGACCTGACTCTGCCCAGCGGCGCGGATGCATCGGCAAGCTGGACGACCCTGAACGCAGGCAGCGGGCTTGCGTTCACCATCCATGTGCATGCGCAGAACCAGATTACCGAGAGCCAGACGCTGAACCCTGCGCTGGCTTCAACGCTGGCAATCACGCAGGGCGCGAACACAATAACCATCCAGGCCGGCAGCCCGACAGACAGGGGCGCGCTGCTTGTCTCCAACCCCGGCGGGATTGGCGCTGTGCTCAGGACTGGCGTGATGCTTTCAGCGGGCGAAATGCTCCATGTGACGCTGCCTGACCAAAGCATTAATATCAAGGACAATCAATACAATATTAGCAGGCTTTCTGCGCTGAGGGTTTGAGCTTTGCTCGAACCCTATGTAAGCTGAAAGCTTACATTATTGCCTATGGCGCTGAGGGTGGCATGAAACATAAAATAAAAGCAGCCAGAGCGAGGAAGGGTGATGTTCTGAAACACAGGGGAATAGGCATCAGGCTCGCGGGCATCAGGCGCGGGGAGGGCAAGGCAAGAAAGGGGAAGGAGCACCACATACTTCAGGAGTTCTTCAGGCACAGGGCAGGCCCCGCAGCAGAGGCGATACGTTACACCAAGCCCGGCAACAGGATTACCACAGCCATTGACGACATGCTGCAGATGGTCTCCGACAGGAAGGCTGTCGGGGTTGACAGGCTTGCGAAGGCGCTCAGGGTGCCTGAGTCGGAGATTGAGGAGTGGGCCGCGATGCTTGAGGAGCAGGGGCTTGTGAGCATGCACTACCCACCCTTCGGCAAGCCCGAGGTCAGGATAGGGAAGGAAAAGGAAGAAGAATGATATTGGTATAACTTGACGCCCTGCATTCAACAAGGACAACAAGCAGGTTAGTCAGGAAGAGGCGAAATGCATGACTGAACCAAAACTGCTGGAAACCTATGAGATACCCTTGTACGACACGAAGGTCAGGGTTGACATAGTGAAGGGCGCGGAGCTGGCCATGCAGTACATCATCCACAGGCCTGAGCTGAGCGGGCCGACAAGCATACTGCTGGAGTCCGTGAAGGATGACATACTGAAGGAGGTCAGGATAAAGCCGCAGGAGATTTTCGAGGCAAAGTCGGTGGAGAAGCTGGGCGCCGAGTTCAGGCAGAAGGCCAACGAGATGCTGCTGAGGAAGCTGCCGAACCTTGAGGCGGGCAAGAGGAACTCGCTTGTCTCCTACCTCATGTCGGAGATGATTGGGCTCGGGCTGCTGGAGATACCGCTGAACGACCCCGACCTTGAGGAGATAGTGGTCAACACGTCGGCGGAGCCTGCCTGGGTCTACCACAAGAAGCACGGCTGGCTCAAGACCAACATAAACGTGAAGACAGAACAGCAGGTGCAGAACTACGCCAGCATAATAGCGCGGCGCATTGGCAGGCAGATAACCACGCTGGAGCCGCTGCTGGACGCGCACCTCGTGACAGGCGACCGGGCTAATGCAACACTCGCGCCGATTTCAACCAAGGGCAACACGCTGACCATCAGGAAGTTCGCGCGGAAGCCGTGGACAATCACGGACTTCATAGCGAACGGGACCCTGAACAGCGAGGTGGCGGCCTTCCTGTGGACGGCGATACAATACGAGCTGAACATCATCGTAGCGGGCGGGACGTCAAGCGGAAAGACCGCGCTGCTGAACAGCCTGATGCCGTTCATGCAGCCCAACCACAGGATAATCTCCATAGAGGACACGCGCGAGCTGCAGCTGCCATCATTTCTTCATTGGGTGCCCATGACCTCGCGGCTGCCCAACCCCGAGGGCAAGGGCGAGGTTTCCATGCTTGACCTGATGGTGAACTCGCTGAGGATGAGGCCTGACAGGATTGTGGTCGGCGAGATAAGGCGCGGCGACCAAGCAGAGGTCCTTTTTGAAGCCATGCACACAGGGCATTCGGTCTATGCGACGCTGCACGCAGACACGGCAGAGCAGGTGATAAAGCGCATGACAAACCCGCCGATAAACATACCCGAGGTCATGATGGAGGCTGTGCACATGGTGATTGTCCAGCGCAGGGACCGCAGGACAGGCGCAAGGAAGACCTCGCAGGTGGCGGAAATCCTGCCTGCGGGCGACGTGGAGGAGAAGCGCGGGCTCAAGGTCAACGTGCTCTACAGGCTCAAGCCCGACGGCTCCCTGGCCCCCCACGACCCGTGCGTCAGGATAATAGACCTGCTGCGCATGCACACAGGCATGACGGACAGGGAGTTCATGGCCGAGCTGAAGGAGAAGATGGCTGTGCTGGACTACATGGTGAAGCGCAACATCAATGACATTGACGAGATAGGCAGGATGGTCGCTGAATACTACAGCGACAAGGCAAGCCTGCTCAGGAAACTGAAGAAATAATTTTTCTGTTTATTTCAGTGGTTTGTATGGCGAGGAAAAAAAGCGTCAGGATTCCGTTCTGCCCCCTGCCTGTCAGGAAGGCGGAGAAGGCCTCAAGGAAGTTCAGCTGGCTTGCGGAGAAGCTGTCCGCGGTTTCGCCGCAGCTTGACCTGACCCTGAGGCAGGCGAAGATGCCGCTGGACAGCATAAAGTACCTCTCCATAGCGTCGTTCTCCGCGACATTCCTGTCGCTGCTGGTCTTCGTGCTGCTGCTCGTCATATCATTCAGGCTCGTTGAGCCGCTCAAGGCGGCGCTGATAAGCGTCAGCTTCGGCGCCGTGCTCTTCGTCGTCATGCTCTTCTACCTGATGTCCTACCCGAAGCTTCTGGTCAGGAGGAGGGTGTCCGGCGTTGAAAGAAACCTGATGCAGGCGCTGAAGCACATGCTGATACAGATAAGGTCAGGCGTGCCCATCTACGACTCCATAGTGTCGCTCTCGGAGGGCTACGGCGCGCTGTCCGACGAGTTCATGGACATGATAAAGGACGTGAACGCAGGCACGAGCGTGGAGGACGCGCTTGACGAGCTTGCCATGCGCGTCCCGTCGCAGAACCTGAGGAGGGTTGTGTGGCAGCTGTCCAACGGCATAAAATCAGGCAGCGACATGGGCAGGGTCATAGACGAGGTCATAGACGTCATGTCAAAGGAAAAGATGCTTGCGATAAGGAAGTACGGCTCGGAACTGAACCCGCTGACGCTCGTCTACATGATGATTGCGGTGATAATACCCAC
>VGIZ01000015.1 GCA_016867675.1 Candidatus Aenigmatarchaeota archaeon
GTCTGACCTCATCCCTACATAGTAAAAGTGGATTATGCCTCCTTTCGGTTTGAGGCACGCCAGCGCGATTGGCAGGAACTTGCAGCCTTCCCTCGGCAAAGGCATCACCACGCGGTCGCAGCGGCCGAAATGCGGCTTGCACGCGACACCGACGTCGCCGAGGAGCGGCTCGACGACGTATTTGCACTGGTTGAGCCTGACGTTCTCCTCCATGTACCTTATGCATTCAGGATTGCTTTCCACGGAGATGACCCTGCCCACCTTGGGCTGCTTCTTTGCTATCGCGATTGAGAAAGGCCCCACGCCCGCGAACATCACCATGACAATTTCTTTGGGCAAGACTTCGCCCGCAATCCTCTGCCGCTCCGTCGATTCCCTTGGCGAGAAGTAGCACGTCTGCACGTCCAGCCGAAAGCGCATGCCATGCTCCATATGCGTCGTCTCTGTCCCGTCGCCCCACAGCTTCTTCAGCGGGCGCGTCCTGAACTCGCCTTCCCTCCCGCCTGTCTTCTTGAGGATGGTCTTCAGGTGGGGATAGGTCTCCCTCAGCTCGGCCACGGTCTTCTTCTCGTCAACGTCTTCCTCAACGATAGCTATGTCGCCTATGATGTCGAAGGCCATATCAGCACCTAATAATTTTGAGTGGAATGCCTGCCTGACCGATGAACAAGCAGTGCATGCAAATAATTTGCTGGCTATGATTATAATGTTTGACTATTCAGCGTGGTAATAGAACTCCCCGAACCGGCTTTTTATGGTCAGCGTGTTTTTCTCATCCCCTGCAACCTCGCAATAGCCTGTGCGCTGGCAGCCCACGCCGGATTCATCGGCAATCTCTTCAACCCTCTTCTGCACTGATTCCGGGCCGATGACATCAAGGCCTATTCCCATGTTGAAATCCGCATGCATGTCGCGCCAGCTTTCACGCGATTCTTCCTGTATGAGCCAGAATATGGCTTCAGGTGGCGGCAGGTTGTCTTTGACGTATCTTATGCCCTTCCCAACCCTTGTGCATTTTGTCTGCCCCCCACCCGTGTTCAGGACCACGCCATGAACATCGTCAAAATATCTTCTGAGAAGCTCATGAACCATAATGGAAAAGTGCCTGGTGGGCGACATTATGGCCTCTCCGACACTCAGGCTCCCCAGGCACGGCAGCATCTCATACCTGTAGAAACCTCCCGTGTAGCCCTTTCCGCTCGGGTCCCTTATCTCAGGATATTTGTGCTCATATTCAGGGACTATGAGGCAGTGCCGCGCGAGCGTCAGCCCGTTTGACATTATGCCGCTGTTCGGCTTCGCTTCCATACTGCACGGCCCGCCGCTTCTAATGCCCATTATTATGTCGCCTGGCGCAATCTTCTCGCATGTTATCACCATCTTTTCAGGCGCCCTTGCCATTATAGTCCCGTCTAATACGTATGTTCTCACCTGGTCGGGCAGGTCTGCAGTCTCCCCTCCTGCGAAGACAAATCCCATTCCATGCCGCCTGTATAACTCCAGAAGTTCGCCCATTCGTTTGTTCAGCGCGGCAAGATACACCTCCTTCGGCACCATTCTCTTGTTGATGGCAACCTCGTCGGTGAACATGACAGGCATAAGTCCCGCGCACGCTATGTCGCCGAGGTTCATCTCAAGGCAGTCGTCGGCATCGCCCTCAAAGACAGAGGCGTCGCCGGTCTCCCGCCAGTGTATATAGCGCTGGACGCTCTTGCTGCCCACGCCGTCGCTGTGCTGCGACATTATCAGCCCTGTCTCGGGGTCGCGGTACATCTTGCAGAATGCATGGGGGAAAGCCTCGGCCGCGACTGCTGTGAATATCTTCCCGAAGCCGCCCTTCCTCGCATCAACACCCACCTGATCGTATTGGCTTCCGCCCGCGCCCATTCCAATCACTTCCCCATAAATCTTAAATAACCATTAACCTCTGACGTAGTCAACGGCGTTCCTGAACATCTGCCGCGCCTTCTCGGCGTTTTCCTCGGCAGCCTTGCGGTCGCGCATCCACGTAGGATAATGATGCACGTCCGTGGCAGCCTCGGCATGCGGCATCCAGCCGAAAACCCTTCCTGTCGGGTCGCAGATGCCTGCTATGTCATCCAGCGAGCCGTTGGGGTTCATCGGATAGCGCCCGCCCGCAGGCCTCCAGTCAGCGCCCGCATACCTTGCGACAACCTGATGCTCCCTTCCAAGCCGTTCTATGGTCTCGGGCGCGGCGTAAAGCTTGCCCTCGCCATGCCTCACGGGAACCTTCATGCTGCGTATGCCTCTGGTAAATATGCACGGCGAATCGTCGAAAAGAAGGTCAACCCACCTGTCCTCAAACCTGCCTGAATCGTTGTTCGTCAGAGTGGTTGTCTGCGCCCTGTAGTTGCCGTCAAAGCCGGGAAGAAGCCCTGTCTTCACCAGGACTTGGAAGCCGTTGCAAATGCCCATGACAGGCTTTCCGTCTGCGATGAACTGCTGCATCTGTTCGCCAAACCCCGCGGTCATTTGCAGCGCGAGTATCTTGCCCGCGCTGAGGTCGTCGCCGTAGGAGAACCCGCCCGGCACAACGAGAATGTCATAATTACCCAGTCTGTCCTTGCCGTGCGCAATGTAGTTGACAAGCACCCTTCTGGCATCTGCGCCCGCCAAGCCGAAAGCCCTTGCAGTCTCCCTGTCGCAGTTGATGCCCTGCCCATATAAGGTCAATACTCGCGGTCTCATGCTGCAGCCTCCTCAGGGTGATATTCCATGCGCCTGAATGTGCTTCTCCATGCATCCTTCAGCGCATATATGTTCTCGTTGAGTATCTCCCTGCCGTCCAAGCCCCTCAGCCGCAGATTGTCGCCTGTTGTCATGCCGATAGCCCTGTAGTCATGGCCTTCCATGGCGGCCTCAAACTCCGAGACCTTTGTGGCGTCAACGGTCACCACGAACCTGCCTGCTGACTCGGAGAACAATATCTTGTCATCCCTGTCAACGCCCTCAACAGGCACCTCGCCAAGGTCAACATACATGCCGAAGCCGCCTGCGAACGCGGCTTGCGCCAGCGCGACTCCCAAGCCGCCCTTGTAGCAGCCGTGGGCTGACTTGACAAGCCCGCTTTTTACAGCGTTGCTGAAAGCCTTGTACATCCTCAGGTTCCTCCCGAAGTCAACGACAGGCACCTTCCTGCCGACCTCGCCGAGCATCTCGTAATATTCAGATGCGCCGCATTCATCCTTCGTCATGCCGAGGACATAGACAAGGTCTGTCTCATCCTTCGCGTCCATGGTGATGCAGTTCTCCCAGTCGTTTATCTTCCCTGCGGCTGACATCTGCAGAGTGGGCGGGGCGGAAACCCTTACGGATGTGCCGTCCTTCCTCTTCATCTTGGTGTCCATGCTCATGCTGTCCTTGCCTGATATGCATGGCACCTTGTATGCAAGCTCTGCGTCGCTGAGCCCCCGGTTTGCCCTGACCAGCTGCGCCATCTTGTAGGTTGCGTCAGGGTTGTCCTTGCCCGGCAGCGGGCTTGGCCAGACGAAGTTGTCATTCATCGCAATCTGCTCCATGTCGCCGCCGAGCGCCAGCACCCTGCGAACAGCCTCGTCAAAGGCGTTCGTTGCCATGTGGTAGGTGTCTATCTGGCTCAGCTTCGGGTTTATGCCAACAGTCATGGCTATGGCTTTCTTTCCCTCCTCGTCCTCGGTGAGGTCAGGCCTTATCACCGAGCCGTCGGAATTGACGTCGCTGTCCCTGCCAACAAGCGGCTTTATCACGCTCGTGCCCTGCACCTCGTGGTCGAACTGCCTTATCAGGTATTCCTTGCCGCAGATGTTCGGCCTTGCAAGCATGTTTCTCAACAGCAAACCATAACCCTCAGGCCTGTCCAGAATCGGCTCCTTCAATCCCCTTTCCTCGGGCGAAGCCCATTCAGCTTCCAGCTCCATCTGAGGAACCCCGTCGTGAAGGAAGTCCATGTCAATGGATGCCACGGTCTTGTCGCCATACAGAATGTGGAACTGCCCTGAATCCGTAAGCTCGCCGATATTTGTGATTTCAACGTCATGCAGTTCGGCCAGCTCCCTGAGTTCATCCCATTTTGACGGGTCCATGGATATGACCATCCTCTCCTGCGACTCGGAAACATCGATTTGCCAGAAGTCAAGTCCGTGATACTTCAGCGGCACGCGGTCAAGGTACATCCTGCAGCCCCTCGCTCCGCCCTCCCTGCCGAAGTTGTTGCCCATCTCGCCGACCGCTGATGAAAGCCCGCCTGCGCCGCAGTCCTGTATGCAGCGATATAAGCCGCGGTCGCGTGCCTCATTGAGGAAATCATGCATCTTCTTCTGTGTGAACGGGTCGCCCATCTGGACGTGTCCGAGTGTTATGTGCTCGCCGCCCTCCATGGACGACTCGGTCGCGCCATGTATGCCGTCAATGCCCACCCTTCCGCCGCACATCACAATCAGGTCGCCAGCCAGAGCAGCCTTCTCGTAGCCAGGTTCGCCATTTACAACCTTTGGTATCAGTCCGGCCGCAAGCACGTAGACACCTGGCTTGCCTGCGAAGCCTTCGTCGAGTGTTACCTGGCCGCAAGGCGTGGGCACTCCGTGCTTGTTGCCGCCATGTTCCACTCCTTTTCTGATGCCCTCAAGCATCCTGCCAGCAGCTATCTCAGGCTCAAGGTCAGTTTCCTGGAAAGGCACGGCTGTGCAGAAGCCGTATGTCCCGTAGACAAGAATGACGCCCCTGCCCGTGCCCATGGGGTCGCGGTAGACGCCGACGATGCCTGTTATGGCTCCGCCGTATGGATACTTCGCTGACGGCGAATTGTGCGTCTCGCACTTGAAAGCGAAATAGTATCTCTCGTTGAAGTCCATGACACCCGAGTTGTCCCAGAGCGTTGATACGACCCATGGAAGCTCTGCCTGCAGCCTCTTCGTGGTAGCCTTTATGTATGTCCTGAAAAGGCTGTCTATCTCCTCCACCTTCCATGTCCCGTCCTCTGCCTTCTCCTTGTACTTCACCCTTGCGTTGAAAATCTTGTGCTTGCAGTGCTCCGACCATGTCTGCGCCAGCGTCTCCATTTCCACGTCAGTCGGCTCTTCGTCAAGTCCCAGCGCCGCCCTCTTTGCCCTGATTTCCGGACTTGAGAAATGTCTCTTTATCTCCTGCATCTCCGTCTGGTTGAGCGCGAGGTAGCGGTCGCTACTGATGTAATCCAGCCATTCAGCGTTCGTTTCTATCTTCAACGGCGGCTTGTTTTCCTTCGCTCTTTTTTCGTTTATATGCCTGACCGTTGCCTGCAGCTCATCCCCGTCAAGCCACAGGTCTATGTATTTCATGCCGGGCTCGTGCGGTATCACCACTCTCGGCACTTCGGGTGTGTAGCCCTTTTCATCAAAGGTCTTCCTGTCTAGAATGTCCCATGACTCAACAGATGCGTAGCCGAGTGCGTCTCTGGCTATTCTCTGAACCTGCTCCGGCGTCAGCTTTCCTTTTATCAGGTACTGCGTAGCCGTGTAGACGCCCCCTCCAGGCTCAAAGCCGTCGCCAAGTATGTCTCGTATGGCAGCGGCCGCGCGCTCGCCGACGCCGTCCTTGGCGCCCGGCAGCTTCTTCACATGGACAAGCCAGTCCCAGTCCCTGCCCTCGGCTGTCCTCCTGTCAACAAGGAAATCCTGCGTAAGCGGGTCGGAGAAAAGCTCCCTTCCGAGAAGGTCAAGCTTATCCTGCGGCAGTTCCTTGTCAATGCCGTAGAAATCCACCCTTGTGACAGCATCAACATGCTCGCCAAGGAGTTCTATTTCGCCCCTCGCGCCCTCACCTGCGGCATCCCTCAGGCCGTTTTTTGCCACGACCTCCACTGAAGAAACCATGACTAGATTTGACAGAAAATTTTAAATATGGGAGAACCGAAATCCCACCACTCGCATGCGTTTTTAAGTTTTCCTGTCCCAGTAATACTTGTGACGCGCGGCACGCGCTGCAGCCAAGGCATCATGCTCATACATCACGCAAGACATCCAAGGATTCCGGGCCATTTTACTGGTCTGGGGCAGCATCCCTAAGGGGAGGCAGGAGAAACGAACAGGCGCCCTGCGCAGGGCAGCCTGACATTCATAGGCCTAGTTCTGGGAAATCCAACAGCACAAACATAAACGGGAAGGGAGAGAATCATGAAACGCGCACTGGCAGCAGCAGTATTGTCGGTTGCCTTTCTCTGGCAGTCGAAGGCTGACGGCAGCCAGCCAACCCTCACCATGGGGGGCGACTTCCTGTCATTCGGCACCGGTACGGTCACGCTGGACGTGGGCGTGGACAGCATCACCAACCTCTACGCCTACGAACTTCACCTTCTGGTTACCCTCACGGATGGCTCAGGCAGCCTGTCTTACGTCAATGGAAGCGGCGCGGATGTGATACTGGGCAAGGGCGGCAATCCGGTCTCTTTGCTGCAGCTCTCCGACGGGCTTGCGGCCACCATCCTCCATCCCGGCACCGCGGTGAACGGCTCCAACGAGAGGATGGCAAGCTTCGCCTTCAACTACTCGGCAACTTCCTACGCGCAATGGAAGGTGGAGCTGAAGACGCCTGCCACGCTGTTATGTGACGGGAGCTTGAAGCCCATCCCCTTCACAGCCCAGCCCGGATTCGTCATCGCAACCGGGCCTGAGGATCTGCTCTGGAAGGGTTCCACCGACAACAAGTGGGACATCAACCAGACGGCCAACTGGTCGGCAGGCGGCGTGGCGCGGAAGTACAGGGAGGGCGACGGCGCCATCTTCGACGACACAGGGACCAACAACCAGCCCGTCAACATCCAGGCCGCGGTCAATCCAGGCTCGGTGCTGTTCAGCAACAACACGTCCAGCATCGCCTTGGGCGGTCCAGGCTCCATCAGTGGAGCCTGCAGTGTAACCAAGTCCGGCAACGGCAGCCTGACGCTCAGCGGCGCCAACACCTACGCGGGCGGCACAGAAGTCACCGGCGGCACGCTCTTAGCCAGCAACCCGTCAGGCTCAGCCACAGGCTCAGGGGCGGTGACGGTCGGCGCGGCGACGCTCGGCGGCACAGGGTTCATCAGCGGGCCGGTCGCGCTGACAGGCGACTCCATCCTCACGAGCGCAGGCACACTGACCATCAACAACACCCTGACTATCGACGGGCTTGCCAACATGCTTTCGTCCGGGATCATCTCCACGGCCGCTGACGTGACCATCAATCCCGGCGCGGTCTTCATCGTCAACGGAACCCTTGGCGGCGGAACCGGCAGCCTCATTGTCCGCGGCACGCTCATGGGCAAGGGAACCATAGGCAAGAACTGCGTCATCCAGGCGGGCGGCGTGCTCAGCCCGGGCGAGCCCTCAACCATCCAGAGCATGCCGCAGGTCAGGGTGGCGGCACCGCAGGGCTTCTCCTTCGAGCTCGGCGCCTCGCAGCCTGACTACACGAACCCGTCCAACAGCGTCAACGACCTCATACACCTGACCAGCGACCTGCCGTTCGCCGATGCCGCAGGCCAGGCGCCGGCGTCGTTCACGCGCGACACCCTGATAGACATCTACTTCCTTTTCAAGGACCTGCCGGAAGGCCAGTACGAGTTGGGATTCTTTGCAGGCAGCGACTTCACCGAAGCCATAGCCGGCGCGACCTTCCGGTACTGGAGGCTGGACCCGCGGGGCGGCCGCTTCCACAACGGCAACCTCTGGTCGCCGCTGGACCCGTCGCTTGTGGACTGGTCGGTCGTGCCCGATGTCGCCGAATTCGGCGGCATGCCTGTCAGCGGCTACATCACGGAGTTCAAGGTCGTGCCCGAGCCCGCCACGCTGGCGCTGCTCGGGCTGGGCGCGGCTTTTGCAACCGCAGCCAAGCGGCGCAGCCGCGCATGAGAAAGGAAAGGAGCACGCAATGTGCAGGCAGAGAAGCAGGAGTGTCCGGAAGGCCATTCAGGATGTTCGCAGCAGGGTGGATGATATGCATTCTGGTGACAACCTCGACGACCTCTGGGCTGAAATCCTGGAACACGAAGGAATGCTCGGCGGCATCAAGGCGACCCTGGCGCAAAAGCAGAGGTTTATGAGGATGAGGAAGTTCGCCAGCGACCCCAAGGCAGCCGCCCGCCTGAGGTGGGGCATCCGCATCTTCCGCGGGCACAGGCGCAGGGAAATCGCGCTCCTGATGAAGGCTGTCGGAAGGATGAACAAAGCCATCAACAGGATGGCTGCGATGTCGCGTGCGGTTCCGGAAAAACTCGCGCAACTGAGGGAGGCGGTTCGCGAGCACTCCAGAAGAAGGAGCGCACGGAGCCGCAGGAAGCGCGCGGCGGCGTAGGGCCAAGGGGCGGTCCGAGGGAAGGACGGTCCGTCTGCGGAGCGGAGGGCGCTTTTGTCCCGGAGACAAGGCGTCCTCCCTCCTTTGTCCTGTCAATTTAGAGGGATACAAAATAAACAACGAAAGGAAAAACTTTTATGTTTTCATACACCGCGCCGCGCGGCGTCAGGTCGCTCTTCTTCAGCACGACCGACCGAACTTCCATCGCGCCGAAGTCGCGCTGCTTCATCTTCTCCACTTCGTCAATCAGCCTTTCCGTGTTCCCGCTGCACCTGCAGAGCGTGAGATGCGGGCTGTGCTCGCGCTCCTCCTTCCTGAACTTTGAGAGATTGGCTTCCAGCTCCCTCACCAGGTCCAGCAGGTCATCCCTTCCTTCGTGGCAGCCGACCCAGACCACGTTGGCAGACCTCTTCCTTCCGAAATATCCCAGGCCATGCACGTTGAGCCTGAACGGCTGGAAAGCCCTCGCTGACTTTTCAATGGCTGCCATGACGTCATAAAGTTTGGAGCTTTCAACCTCGTCAAGGAACTTCAGCGTGAAGTGCAGATTCTCGGGCTTTACCCACCTGGCATTCTTGTGTATGGCTGACAGCTCCTCCACAACCTCTAGTATCGCAGACCTGACATCCTCGCTCGGCTCAAGGGCAACAAACAGCCTCATGAGAACAGCCCCCTGTTCTCATATCCTTCGGACACAGTCCTCAGCCTCATTAACACTGATGGGGCTTCTGGCTTAAATTGCACGCTTGGCTAAGAAGTACCCACTCGTACCATCAAAGAATGTCATCCCGCTTTCCTTCATGGTAGTACTGTTATAACAATGTCATGAAACCTGTTCAAGAACCTCTATCTTCTGGAACACAAATCCTTTTAAATATCGTCTTCAATTTTTTCTTCTGGGTGGAAGCGTGGCAAGCCCGATGGAATTCTTCAGGTGGAAATCAAACCCCTTCACGTTTGACGTCATACCTGAGATTTTCGTCGGCAACAT
>VGIZ01000016.1 GCA_016867675.1 Candidatus Aenigmatarchaeota archaeon
ACTGCCCTGTCGCGCATCCGCAGTCGTAGCAGCAGTTCGCCTGGCTCTCGCCAAGATTGGATTCGCAGCCGAACGAGCCGCACGTCCATGAGCCGACGGTTATCTGCGGTATGGGCGTGCTGATGCCCCACGTCATGGACGTGTTGCCGTTGTTGAACCTTATGGTCAAGGCCATGCTGTTTGGGCTTAGGACATAGCCTGTGCCTGTGCATCCCGCGACCGCGGGCGTGGTTATGCTGCACGTGAATGCGTTGCCTGACTGCGTGCAGGCCGATGCCTGCGGGGTGGAGCTGCCGTTGAGCGTGTATTGCGCGCTGACAATATGTGCGCCTGTCGGCATGTTGTTTATCGTGAACAGCAGGCTTACGGTGTTCGGCACGTTGCAGTTGCTGACCTTTATCGGGCTCGGTGATGTTGAAGGCGAGATTCCGCCGAGCTGCTTCGGCCCCATGGTCATGTCGCAGTAATAGCCCGAAGGCACGCCGCAGTCAAGGCAGCAGTTGGCCGAGTTCTCCCCGAGAGAGGCGCTGCAGGCGTTGTCGCCGCACACGTAGCTGCTGCTGTTCGCGATGGTTATGCCGTTGAGCGCAAAGAAGCCGTTGTACGGGAACACGAACGCGTAGCTGCCTGCTATGTTCGTCACCGAACTGCCCGTGTAGTATGCCTGCGCGCTTGCAGCAGGCGGGCTTGACGACTCTATGTCATGGAAGCCTGCGGCGCCCGAGAAGACTATGCTGCTTATCCATGACGGGTTCATGGGCAGCATGCCCTTGATGTCTATGAAAGACCTTATGCTCGTGACATGGTCTATGGTTTTTGCTGTTATGGCTATGCTGCTGATGCTGCTGTCCGCCATAGAATAGCTGGGGGGTGCGCCCGCGGACTTTGTCCCGCGGCTCCAGAACGAGAGCCACCTGCTTCCGCTGGCGCCGATGGCATGCACGATGAGCATGATGTTCGCTGTCTGGCGCGCGGCATCGCTGACATCATTCCACGCATATGTCACATCAACATTGCCGCTGAAGGAAACGGGCGCCACCTGCACGGAGCACGCGGACGGGCTCCTGTCCTGGCATTTGTAGACGTAGACAGAATCTATGCTGCTTGAGCTGCTGTTGGAAACCTGTATCCTGACGTCGCCGGTCGCGCTGTCAATAGTGACCTGTTTGTTTATGTAGCCCTCCGGCGTGTAGGTTGTGGTCTGGCTGCTTCCGCCGAATGATATGGTCACCTGCGCGGCATGCGCCAGCGGTATGCTGGCTATGAGCCAGGATGCGGCTATGGCAAACATGCAGACTGCGAACACCTTCCAGTCCATTCCAGGCACGCTCATGGTCTCACCTCCACTGGGGTTATGCCGCATTTTGATGCCATCGCGTCGGTTATGCTGAGCGTGTAGTCGCGGGATATGTTTGCCGCGCTCTCGTACAATGGCACGTTGATGAAGATGTCGGTGCTGGACGAAGTGACGGAGAAAGACGATTCCATCGAACCGGCCTCCCTCCTTTCCGTCGGGCTTACCTTCAACACGGTGGCGCTTATGCTGTGGCTGCCCGGTTCGAACAGCTCGAACGCCACCTTCTCCTCGGCCCGCGCCGCCGCCATCTGCTCCGAGCACGATATATGGTCGGTGCAGAATACGTCCGAGCTTACATTGGCATTGGTTATGGATTCATGGCAGCCGCTATGGCTCGTCGTATTCACCAGGAAGAAGTTGCCCGTTTGGCTGGCGTTGCACGTGGTGAGGTTCACCTCGCGGAAATGCACGTTGAGCTTGGGATATTTGTAAACGGTGATTGTGCCGTTCAGGTCTGCGGGGCTGATGCCGCACGAGCGTTTCTGGTACAGCTCCGAGACAACACCCACGGGCTTGACATACGTTATGGTGAGGTAGTCCGGTTCGCAGTTCACATTGCCTTCTGTCATGCCGGCGCTGTCCGTTGCAGGCAGCACGCAGCCGCCGAACGATGTCACGGCACCCTTCACGGCTGAACCATCTGGAGCGACTACCTTCATCCTCGCCGTGCAGTTGCCGCACAGGTAGGCGGGCGGCTGGCCGTTGTCAGTGCATTCAGTCACGTTGCCTGGCTTCAGCAGGCAATACTGCGGCTTCGGTATCTCCCCGCAGCTGCCGGGCATAAGGTTGTTTATGTCGATGAGCGTCGCTATGCTGAACTTGTTGTCGTTCATGAGCGGGTCGCTCACAACGAGCATGACAGGAAGCTGAAACGAGTAGCTTATGGAATACGGCTTCAGGCAGAGGCCGCTGGTGGTGAAACCGAAAAGCGCAGGCGCGCTTGCCAGCGGCCTCGGGTTGGTGAGGCTCACGCCGCCGCCCATGTTGATTGCGAAGTTGTCGTCGACCATGAACAGCGGGTTCAGCTGCGGGTAGGTCTTGCCCTTGAGGCTTTCTATGGTGTACTGCTTGGGCTTTGAAAAGTCTTTCTCGGCAGGCACCCACCACTTCACGTGCGAGAGTGTGTAGAGCGCGAGGCCCTCCATGCTGTCCGAAAGCTGTTCCGATGTCCTGTAGATGGTCTCGCCGCACTCGACCATGGTGCCGAACGTCGGCACCTCTGCATGGGCCACGCCGCCATCGTCAATGGTCTTTGAGAAGTAGATGGAGTTTATCATGAACAGCTCGATGTAGCGGTTCTTCGCAGCCTCCTCGGCGTAGGCTTTCATGAACTTGTATATCTCGCCGAACTTCGTGGGTATGGATGCCCTGTATGGCTGCTGCACAGCGTAACCCTGCACCGTGGTGGGCATCGTCACCTCAAGGTCTATCTTGTTGTCAAGCACGTTCGCTGTCACCTTCGTGGCCTGAAGGTCAACAGCCACGTTCTTGCCCAGCACGATCTCGCTCCGATTGTAGAGGTTGTAAACAATGTAGTTGTAGGTCGCGTTCTCCAGCTGCCTTGTGAGCAGGTCAAGCGACGGCACGTATGTCTTGTCGCACTTCTGCCAGTAGGGCACCATGACGCGCGTGAAGCTCACGCTGTTGTTGAATATGGGCAGGATGGCTCCGCCCTGGCTTTCCATCCATTTCACTGAGAGCGCAGCCCCGTCGCTGATGATGCCCTCCACCTTGTCCCTGACAAGCGACTGCTCGGCGCCAACGCCGGAAGGCACAGGGCTCGGCGGCTGGTTGGCGATGATAAGGGTGTAAAACACTATGACCACGATGACGATTATAACACCGAGAACCGTGGCGAGCTCTATCTGCGCCTTCCTCATAATCCATATATTATTCTACAATATTATAAAGACTGGTATGGACAGGACAGAGCTGATAAAAAAATACATCAGTTTTTTCACGGAGAATGGCCACAAAGAGATAGCTAACGCGTCGCTGATACCTGAGAACGACCCGACCGTGCTTTTCACCACGGCAGGCATGCACCCGCTGGTGCCTGTGCTGCTGGGAGCGAGGCATCCGCTCGGGAAGCGGCTGTGCAATGTGCAGCGCTGCATCAGGACGCAGGACATAGACGGCGTGGGCGATGCGGTGCACCACACGTTCTTCGAGATGCTGGGCAACTGGTCGCTCGGCGACTACTTCAAGGAAGAAGCGATAAGACTTTCATTTGAGTTTCTCACTAAGGCGCTGAAGGTGCCTGTTGAAAGGCTTGCCATCTCGTGTTTTGCGGGGGACAGGGACGCACCCAAGGACAGGGAGTCCGCGGATGTCTGGAAATCGCTCGGCATACCCGAGGAAAGGATTGCCTTCCTCGGCAAGGAAGACAACTGGTGGGGTCCTGCAGGGAAGACAGGTCCTTGCGGTCCTGACACAGAGATGTTCTACTGGAGCGGCGAGGGCAGCCCGCCAAAGAAGTTCGACCCGAAAGACAGCCGCTGGGTTGAGATATGGAACGATGTGCTGATGCAGTACGTGAAGGATGAAAAAGGAAACTACTGCGAAGCCGCGCAGAAGAATGTGGACACAGGCATGGGCGTGGAAAGGACAGCAGCGGTTCTGAGCGGGCTGGATGACGACTATCTGAGCAGCTGCTTCCTGCCGATAATAAGGGAACTGGAAAGGCTCTCGGGAAAGAAATACGCGGGCCATGAGAAGGAGATGAGGATAATTGCCGACCACGTCAAGGCTGCTGTCTTCATAATTGCCGACGGCGTCACCCCATCCAACGTTGAAAGGGGCTATGTCCTTCGCAGGCTGATAAGGCGCGCCATAAGATACGGCAGGCTGCTGGGCATGCGGAACTTTGTCCCGCGGGCGGCGCTGCCCGTCTTTGACATCTACAGCGACTACAGGTTTCTGGAAAAGAACAAGGCTGTTGTCTTGCGCGAGCTTGACGAGGAGGAAAAGCGCTTCGCCAAGACGCTTGAGGGCGGCATGCGCGAGTTTGAAAGGGTTGCAAAAAACCAGAAGCGCATTTCAGGCAGGGACGCATTCCTTCTCTACCAGAGCTACGGCTTTCCGATAGAGATGACGCTGGAGCTTGCGAAGGAGAAGGGCGTCAAGGTTGACGAGCGCGGCTTTGACGAGGAGAACATGAAGCACCAGGAGCTTTCAAGGACGGCTTCCGCGGGCGTCTTCAAATCCGGCCTTGCCGACTCGTCTGAGGAGACGAAGCGGCTGCACACAGCGACGCACCTGCTCAATGCAGCCATCAAGGATGTTCTCAGGGACAAAAGCATCCATCAGAGGGGCAGCAACATCACGCCAGAGAGGCTGAGGTTTGACTTCAGCTTCGGCAGGAAGCTCACGCAGGAGGAGATAAGGAAGGTTGAAGACCTTGTCAATGAAAAGATAAGGGAGGGGCTTCCAGTGACTGCTGCTGAGATGTCCCCGGACGAAGCGCTGAGGTCAGGGGCCGAGGGCGTGTTCGGCCACAAATACGGCGAGGCTGTGAGCGTCTATTCAATAGGCACGAAAGGCAGGGAATTCAGCCGCGAGATTTGCGCGGGCCCGCACGTGAAGAACACGAAGGAGCTCGGCCGCTTCAAGATAGTCAAGGAAGAGGCCTCTGCGGCGGGCGTGAGAAGGATTAAGGCGGTTCTGGAACGCGATGTTCATATGGTATAGAATATAGATAAAAAATCTATAAATCATACCAAATACTCTTTATAAGCAACAGAAACAACTATATTCATGGTAACCAGATATGATGTTTTTGAAGCCGTCTGCAGGGGCGGCGCGCCCCTGAAGCCTGCCGAGGTTTTGGGCACGCTTGACATGCCGGCATCCGGCTACAAGAACATTTACAGGATACTTGGCGTGCTGGCAGAAGAAGGGCTCCTTGCAAAGACGAGGGCAGGCTTTGCTGCGGGGAGGTCGGCGAAGGCGGCACTGCTGCACGGACTCATCGAGCACTGCATGCGCAATGGCATCAACTACAACGCCCTGATAGACAAGAACATGGCAGCGTTCATGCACAGGGCGCTGATATCGGGGGAGGTTACGCAAAGGAGCGCTGGCATAGACCCAAAAACATTCAAGAAGTATGTGGAAGTGCTCGAAAAGTACGGGCTCCTTTTGGCCATATCCCGCAAGCCGCTCAGGGTGAGGGTTTTCTACAACACGCTGGCGAACAACTTGCTGGTTTACTTCGGCTTCAGGCACCTGCCGGCGTCTGCGTTCAAGGCCGATTACCTGACGGAAATAGAGAAGGAAATCAGGCTATACAAGAGGCTTAGAAGGAAGAACGAGGCGGGCTACAGGAAGATTGTGGAAGAATTCAGGGTGCAGTTCATACAGCACAGCCTGTCGTTGGAGGGGAATCCTGTGACGCTGCCCGATACCGTGAAGATACTGAAGGAAAAGACGTTGCCGAAGGACATCAGCTTGGAAGCTGTTTATGAGGTTAAGAATTACCAGGCCGCAATGCTGCGCATGCTGGCGGATGCGCACGGAGGCAGGCCGCTCTCCAAAGAGGATATCATCGAGTATCACAGGCTGGCCATGCTGCACAGGCCGGAGATGGCAGGGCTGGTGAGGAAGGCGGATGTGCACATAAAGGGAAACCCCAGTTTCAAGGTGGCCGAAGTGCGTGAAATAGGACCGAAGCTGGACAGCCTCATGGGCGAATACGGCCGGTTCATTGCAAGGAAGTCGTCGCTCGGGGAGGTTTTAAGGTTTTCAGCCCGTTTTCATAACGAATTCCAGCATATACATCCGTTCACTGACGGAAACAGCAGGGTGACGAGGCTGCTGACATTCCATCTGCTGCACTCGAAGGGAGTCCCCATACTGGACATACCGTTCGGGCTGCTGGACGAATACCTCGGCTACACGAAGGGTTCCAGGAAAAGGAATGACACGATGCTCTATGGGTGCCTGCAGAGGATAATCCTTTTCAAC
The DNA here is from genome assembly GCA_016867675.1 of Candidatus Aenigmatarchaeota archaeon. Taxonomy (GTDB): domain Archaea; phylum Aenigmatarchaeota; class Aenigmatarchaeia; order QMZP01; family QMZP01; genus VGIZ01. The sequence continues at coordinate 6,323 of VGIZ01000016.1, forward strand.
CTCAAAAGGATAAATGAGGCGCTGAGGTCGCAGTAAGAAGGATCAAGGCTGTGCTGGAGAAATAAAACACCGGGCTAAAAATCAACGCCCATTTTTTTCAGGTCTGCTTCAAGCTGGGGCGTGCTCCTGAAGAGTATGGTCCTGATGCCGATGCTCTCCGCGGGGGCAAGGTACTCTTCCTTGTCGTCTATGAACACGCATTCATCCGGTCGGAGGCCAATCTTTTCCAGCACCATTCTGTATGCCCTGATGTCAGGCTTCCTGAAGCCCGCTTCGCAGGAAAGGACGACGGCGTCGAAATGCTTGAAAGCACCCCTCTTTCTGTTGAATTCGGCGTGCGCAGGCTCGGTGTTTGAAAGTATGCCGAGCCTGTAGTTCGCGGACTTCAGCCTTGCAATCAAAGGCCCAGCCCTTCTGTCGGCCTTCAGGCTTCCCTTGTAGCTGTCTATCCAGAAATCCTCCCACCTCTCGATCGGGATGTCCACCTTGAGCCTTGATGCTATGCGCCTGCAAAATTCCCTGTTGCTGATTTTTCCGACCTGCAGGTCAGGCAGCGACTCGTCGATTGCCGTCTGCACCTCGGAATATCCGACATTGAACAGCTTGGACATCTTCCGATAGGCCGGGGCGTCAGTTTCGTTTACCAGCACCCCGCCATAATCGAAAATAATCCCCTTTATCATGGAATCACCGCGCGGCAGCGGGCGGCTAGAGCGTCGCATTGCCTTCTGCGCCGCTTATGTTGCCTGTGCCGTTTCCAGTCACGTTTCCTATGTTGTCTGCTGCCCCGTTCTGCGTTTCATTTGCTGCCGGCTCTGCTGCCGGAGGCGCGGCAGCCGGCTCGGTCTGGCCTATGCCCCTCAGCAGGCACTGCTTCGGCTGCACGTAGGACACCGAGCATATGGTGTCCAGCAGCGACTCCTGGCTGAGCGCGCTGCTGTTGAGCTCGGTTATCTTCCCGTCGGAACTGACCACCTGCAGCCTGGTCTCATTCTGGAACTGCACGCCGAACTGCTCAAGAACAATGAAGCCCTCCATCTGCTGCGCGAAGCCAGCCAGCAGTGAGCTGGTTGCATCGCAGTCTGTGCAGCCGACAATGTAATGGTTTTGTATTATGGTCTTTCCCGACATGAGCACCGACCTGAACTCGTCCCTGGTCAGCGCCCTGTCCACCACCGACGGCGTCTGGACCTGCTGGCCGCTGTTGCCGCCCCCGAAGTTTATGCCCATTATGGCGAAGCCTGCGACTGAGAATATCATCAGCAGGCCGATGAAAATCGCCATGGCGCGCTCCTTCATCATAATAACACCAATCATGTCAGATTTAGTTATTTAGCTCGGCTGTACTTAAAACGCTTTGCAGTTGGCAACGAGGTATCGCCACTGATGCAGCAATGCTTCAACAAAAGAACAGCCTTCGTTACTTAAAAGGCTTCCCGTACATTTCCGAGAAAGCCACGTCCGAGACAGGCTTCCTTGCAGGCTTCCTGGGCTTCTCATTCGCGTAGCCCAGCGTTATCATGGCCATGGGCCTGATGTTGTTTGGCAGCGCCACTGCATTCCTGACGGCCTGCTCGTTGAACGCGCCAATCCAGCATGTCGCCAGCCCCCTGTCTGTCGCTGCCAGCATGAAATTCTCAACAGCGGCAGCGGTGTCCTGCGCGGCATAAAGGCTCACTCCGCGCTCGCCGTACGCCTTTTCTATCCTGTCCATGTCAGCGCAGACAACGACAATGACAGGCGCGGACGCGATGAACGTCCTGCCAAAGCACGCGTCACCGATGGCCTGCCTGGCCTTCAGGTCTTTCACTACGACGAAAACCCACTCCTCTGTATTCCCAGCTGACGGCGCCTGCGTCGCCAGCTCTATCAGCTCCCTGACAACAGCATCGCCGACCTTCGCGCTGCCGTAGCTGCGCACGCTTGCCCTCTGCCTTATGGCTTCGTCGGTGTTCATGAAACCACCCCTATCATCATGAAAGCCGCCAGCGAAAGCAGGCCGAATATGATGCCTATTGACCATATGGCATAA
>VGIZ01000017.1 GCA_016867675.1 Candidatus Aenigmatarchaeota archaeon
GCGGGAGGCGACGAAGGGCGTCATAGAGGCGATAAAGTGGCTGGACAGGATGGACCTTGTCATGGTCGTGCTGGACTCGACGCTGGACCCGCTGAACCAAGTCAACCTGACCATACTTGGCAACCTAGACGCGCGGAAAATCCCGTTCATAATCGTCGCGAACAAGGTGGACAAGAAGGCGTCAAAGGCGGGCCGCATCAGGAGCGCCTTCCCGCACTACAAGTCCATCGGCATAAGCGCGAAGACAGGCTTCAACATGGAGGACCTCTACAAGACCATACTCAAGGAGCTGTGAACGAAAACAATGACTTTGTTGAAAGGCAGTGCCAATACGGGATGATGCATATCTGTTTTGGCGATGACCCTCGACAAGAGCATCGGTGATTGGCTGAAGTGTATTGCCGGCAGGAGGGAGAGATGCACAAGCTGTCGGGAACGCAATTCGCCAATGGCGCAGGTTAAGCGAAAAAGCGAAGGCTGAAACCTCCGCTGCATCAAGGTCAGCAAAGGATGCAACTGAGACCGAAGGTCTCAGGCATGTCCCGCTGAAAGCGGAGACAGACCGCCAACAAGGATATGGCGAAAGGGTAAGGCGAAATGTATGAAAAGATCAAGCAGCAGGCTGAAGATAAAGTTCATCCCCTACGAGAAGTTCAGGCGCGAGGGCTTCAGGTCGTTCATGAGGGACCTGCAAGAACGAACTATCGTACTAATTGATGCTAAGCTGTCGGCCGACGAGGAGGCCGCAATCATAGAGGAGACCATGAAGAAGATTTCGGGCAGGTTCACGGGCATAGAGCTGAACTCGCTTGAGGTCGCGGCGAACTCGCCGCTCGCCAGCATAGAGGGCGTGCGCAACATGCTTCTGGAGCGCATGTCAGGCAAGAAGCGCGGGCTCACCATCATAGGCCCGTCCAAGGTCGTGCGCGAAATCAGGAAAAACCCCGAGGAGCTGCTGCTGTATATGGGGTAGCCGAGGATGGCTTCTTAAGCATATCTGTCGCTTCATATCGGTTTTTAAAACTTGCCTCCATAGCAGGGTCATGGGGACAGTCGAGAGCGACCTTCTGGACATGTCCGTTGAAGCGCTGAGGAAGGCTTACGAGGAAGTCAGCAACCTGAAGTGCGACTTTGCGGTCGCGCCGACGCGGAGCGGCAAGTTTGACACGCTCGGTCTTGACGTCGTGCCTGAAGAGGTCATCATACACGAGGTCATGGGCTACGACCCGAGCATAGTTCTAATCACAGAGGAGACCGGAAAGAACTACGCGGGGGAACGCGGACTTGAATCAACGCAGAGCGTGCTCATATGCGACCCCACGGACAGGACAATAAAAATGAGAAGGTTTCTGCAGGGCATGATGGCAATGGAACCCGGATACAACAGAAAAACCGTAAATGAGGCGTTCAGGGAAGGTCTGGAGCACTGGAGAAGGGGGATAAAAGCCCCGTCGGAAGACGATCCCAGGAAGAAGGAAAGGGTTGATATGGGTCCGGGCCCGCCGTCAATCACAGGCGCCTGCGGCTCCATCACTGCAATAAGGCACAAGAGGATACTCTTCAACGCCATGGTCAACTACGTGACAGGCGAGCTTTTTGTCGCGGATTCGCTCGGGACCAGAAGGGGTGATATCCAGTCATACGGAAGAAGGAGTATGGCAAGCGTAAGGTTCCCTTCTGAAAGAAAGGGCCACAAGTTCGTGACGTTCCTTGGGAAAAGCGGATACACCGAGAATCTGGAAAAATGCAACCTTGGTCTGGACCCGGCCGACGACATCGACCCATGGACAGGCGGGCCGCTAAGGATACTGAGGCTGTCGGAGCTTGATGACAGCAGGGCATCCTTTATACTCAGCAACGGGGAGAAGGTGTGCGAGTGGATAGGGTGGCTTGCGTGGGTCAGCCATGCGATGGACCCTGTGCAGTCCAATGAGCACGCGATGGAGGCGTACAGGCTGTTCTTTGAGAGCCCTAGGACAAAGGAGCTTGTCCTTGTCGCGCCGGGCCCGCATTACAGCATGTTCACGACCGAAGACGGGGAAACGGTTGTTGACCTTAACCGGATGCTCCAGCTGAAGGACCCGAGCCACTACAGGGAAACGCTGCTAATCACGCCCAGGCATAATGTCGGGGCCATTGCGAGGGTGAAATCGCTCGGAGACTACCAGGGGAAGCTGATGCTCTGATTGATATATTGGTGTTCATATGCAAAGTCGCGAAGCCATAGTGTATGCATGGGCGAAGAGTGCCAAGAGAAAGGAGCCCGGGCCGTTTCCTTCTTCCATGGATACATGGGACAGGGAATATGGATGGACTGAAGCTGACTATGCGCGGCACGCAGAAATCTCCGAACGTGACGTGGACTGCTTGTGTGTCGGGATAGATGCGTTTTCACTTAATACGGGAAGAAAGGTCACCATAGCTGAAAGGGGCAAGACGGAAGGGACAAAGACAGCAATGGTCCTGCATGCTTCAGAGGGCAGGCTGCTCGATGCCGGGGAATACGGCATTCGCGACACGCTGGTCAGCGAGGTCATTCTTCCGCAGTTCGGCAAGACCCATTATCACCCGGCGATGTGTGCTGTTGTCGCTCTTGCGCAGAGGGGCGGGGACGTTTATTTCCTGCATGATTCGGCATCGCTTTATCCGTATAGCCCGGAGGGGCCTTTTGTTGTGACGGGCATGGGATACGAATCCCTCCCTGACTTGAAGCCTGACAGCTGCTGGGAATCCCTCGGAGCCGCCCCCAGTCGCGCCCGCCGCTTCGGCAAATCGTTTGAAATCTTCGTTGACGGTGAAAGATACAGGGTAGAAAGCGGCGCGCAAATATCAAAAATCGTCAAGGTTGCAGAAGGTGAACAGGTGCTTGATTTCCCGGGGAACATACTCGATGCACTGGGCTTTCCGGAGGGGCCTGTCTTGGAGAGGTTCCCTGTGCTCGGGGTGGTGTCGAGAAAGTTAATCTGGGACAATCTGCAGAGGGATTGCATGAGTCACGTCCAATACGGCACAAGCGGGTCAGAGATGTATGTGGACGGTGATTGGGTGTTTTACAGGCATCTTGACTTTGACGGCGAGGACCGGAGGACCTATGAATACGGCGGCCGCTTCAGCCTCGCCGACTACATGAAGGCAATTGGTGACCTGCAGAGGGCAGGTAGGGCGGAACTTAAGTGCCCGGAAGGCGAGCTTGCTATGGTTCTTGACGGCAAGAGGGTCAATATTGAATTTTCCGGCGTGCCGTCGCCTTCCGCGACGCCGGGCGGGGCGTCCCTGCGCGGCACCGTCAGGGACTCCTGCGCGATGGATGATCTGAGTCTCTGACGGCAAAAACTACAAAAGTTCTGAATATGGGTGCACATCACCGCCGTCATCTGGCAGATCAGGCCTCCATTCCTGTTTGCGGCTTTTCCAATGTCTTATCTCTATACTTTCCCAGACCTTATCAGGGGTTACATCAAAGCCTTCAGCGACAGGGTCATGCATTCTCGCTATATTTTCATCAAAAGGGTAAACTTTGCCTGTTGTCCAACCTCTTATTCCGATACCTGCACCATCCTCCACAATCGTCCCATAAGTGACGTCGGTTATATGCCAAACTGGCCTTCCTCTATAATGGCGAGTGCACTCCGCATCATGCCCTACCAAAGGCCTGAGCCTAGCCCTCACTTCATCCAAGGGCAGCTTTTCTGAAATGACCAATCTTCCAGCTGATGGCATCGTCACACCTCGTGTATATTGGTAGAAAACTATAAATTGCAGTCTGTACAGGCAACGAGACGCCTCCAGATATTTAAGACGTGGTGTTAATTCTTTTCGTTATATACTCGCATACACAATAGCGACAAGCGAGTCCGTCAACAAACATGAGGCGCTGTGATATGCCCAACAAGTGCACCTATTGCGGGAAGGTCCATGCTGACGACGCGGCATACCTGATGACAGGCGGCTGCGACAAGTGCGGGTGCAAGTTCTTCTTCTACGTGCGCGAGGAGAACCTAGCGAAGGCGCAGGAGGACGTGGAGCGCTTCTCAAAGGCGGAGATGTCCGAGATAGAGGGCGACGTGAGGGAGATACTTCCCGACGCCGCCAAGAAGGAAGACACCGTTGTGCTGGACATAGAGGCCATCAGGATAGTCAGCCCGGGCAAGTACGAGATTGACGTCACCAACCTCTTCAACCAGGTGCCCATCGTCATAAAGGTCGGCGCGGGCAAGTACGAGATAGACCTCAGCACCGTGATGCGCAAGTGGAAGGGCAAGATTGTGAAGTGAGCGTATTTATTGTCTTATCCCCTTTCCACTAAGGAAGCCCTTGGCTACTTCAAATATCTTAATGGTTATAGCAACCGAGAACCCTTCTGCCAATACCATGGTTATAGGCACACCAAGCACGTTTATGAATAGCTCGGGGTAGTAATAATACCCTTGCATGACAGATATGCTATCGAAATAGAATCCAAATAGGATGCCAAATAAGAAGTAAAGTATGTAGAGTTTCTTCTCTTTGGACTTCCATAAAACCAAAGAGTATACTGCCAGCAAAACCAAAAATATCGCCGACCAGACAATCAGCATATCAGACATGTTTTCTCACCACATTTGAAGCGAAATAACAGAAGCCAAGGTATGGGATGTAAAGTAGCCATGTATATAATGACACCCCAAAAACCTTCGGTTCTGAATAGTAATTCCATATACCGGCGCCTATCGGTATCACTTCAAATATCAAATCAAGGAACATCGCCAGCAACCCCAAGGCGATATAATCCTTCCATCTGGTTCTGTCAATCAACACTATTGCTATGAAAACGGCGAAGTTTATGATGAAGAATATGGCATGTTCCATAAACAATATTTATACGGACGACCAATTAAAGTCATGATTGCTCCTTCTCGACACGAACTGGAGAATCTAAGAAAAAACAACAAAAAATTTCTTAAGGAAGTAAAGTTTCACGTCGGTTATAACCCTGCAAGAAAGTGGTACAAATACAAAAATCCCCTCAAACAGGCGAAGAATTACTTCATAGTCATCATATGCAGGTATCTTCCGCCTGGTGAACTGAAAAACCATCTTTACAGGCTAATGGGCGCCAAGATAGGCAAGAATGTCTCGATAGCCAATGATGCCATACTTGACCCCATATTTCCAGAGCTTATAAAGATAGAGGACAACGTCATCTTAGGCTGGGGCACAAAGCTGTTCACTCACGAGTTCACGCTTGACACATTCAGAATAGGTTCGATAGTGGTATGTAAGAATAGCATGGTTGGCGAGTTCTCAGTTGTCAGGCCAGGCGTGAAGATAGGCAGGAACAGCATGATAGCAGCCATGTCCTTTGTCAATGAGGATGTGGGCGACAACGTGCTGGAGGGCGGGGTTCCCATACACATAATAAAGCATTATGAGGGGATGCGGAAGGCATCCAGAAAGCAGTTTGTTTCATAGCATTCAGCTCATTAACGCTTATAAACCAGCGCCCCAAAACTAATCTAACGCATTGCAACGATTTCTGTGTGATACCATGCTCAAAGAGGGAGACATCAAGAAGCTCAAGACAGGCACGACGACAATCGGGCTGCTTGCGAAGGACGCCGTGGTGCTTGGCGCGGAGAGGAAGGCCACCATGGGCTACCTTGTCGCGAGCAAGACCACGAAGAAGATACTCAGGATAGACGAGCACATAGCCATGAGCATAGCGGGCGTAGTCGGGGACGCGCAGGCGCTGGACAGGTACATTAAAGCTGAACTAAAGCTGTTCAGGCTGCACGAGAACAAGAGGCCTTCGGTCAAGGCGGCGTCGCACCTGATGGCGAATATCCTTTACGGCAGGCGGTTCTACCCGTTCATCGTCCAGCTCATAGTGGGCGGCTACGACAGGAACGGGCCAGGGCTTTTCAGCCTTGAGCCCGACGGCAGCATAATCGAGGAGAAGGAATACTTTGCCAGCGGCTCGGGCTGCCCCATGGCGTTCGGCGTGCTTGAGGACAGCTACAGGCCGAACATGGGCATCGAGGAGGCCAAGCGGCTTGTGGTGCGCGCGATAAACGCGGCGATAAAGAGGGACATAGCGTCGGGCGGCAGCGGCATTGACATAACGGTCATTGACTCAAGGGGCATACACGAGCTCCCCGACGAGGATGTTCAGAAGCTGCTGAAATAAAAAATTAATATCATGTTAATCCCGTTTGGGACGGATTTTGAAGGAAACAGCACTGCCAACAATGAGCTGACATGAAAGTGCACGAGAAGTGAACCCATGACAAAATCAAACATCTTGAAAGAACTTCAGGAAAAACTGCCTGCCAACGCGGGCATAACAGAGATAAAGTTCGAGGGCTCGGAGATAATGCTCTACACCAAGAGCAGGGACTTCTTCCAGAACGGCGAGGAGACCATAAAGCAGCTTGTCAGGGAGCTGAAGAAGCGCATAGAGCTGCGGCCTGACCTCAGCATATCCATGGATATGGAGAAGGCGAAGAAGAGGATAGAGGAGATGATTCCAGCCGATGCGGGTGTCAAGGCTATTTATTTTGAGCCTGAGCTGGGCAAGGTGATAATCGAGGCGCAGAAGCCGGGCGTGGTGATTGGAAAGGGCGGCGAGACCTTCAAGCAGATAAGGAACGAGACGTTCTGGCTGCCGAAGATAGAGCGCGCGCCTGCTATTGAGTCTGAGATTGTGCGCGCTGTCCGCAACTTCCTGCACACAGAGATTGACTACCGCAAGAAGTTCCTGAACACCATAGGACAGAGGATAAACACCGAGATAGAGCTGCCTGCCGACAAGCAGAACGAGTGGATAAGGATGACCATGCTAGGTGGTTATCGTCAGGTCGGCAGGAGCGCCATACTTGTGGAGACCCCGCACTCCAATGTCCTGATGGACTGCGGGGTGGAGCCTGGCTCTGAGGAGACGCCCTACTTCAATGTCCCGGAGTTCAACCTAGACGCCCTTGATGCCGTTGTCCTTACGCATGCGCACATAGACCACGCCGCCTACGTCCCGTGGCTCTACAAGCAGGGCTTCAAGGGCCCGCTCTACCTGACCGCGCCCACGCGCGACCTCATGGTGCTCCTCTGCCTTGACTACATAGACGTCTGCCAGAAGAACGGCAAGAACGTGCCCTACAACAAGAAGGACGTCGAGAGGGCTGTCAAGCACTCCATTGTGCTGGACTACGGCGAGGTCTCGGACATAACGCCGAACATGAGGCTGACCCTGCAGCCGAGCGGCCACCTGCTCGGCAGCGCGCTCACGCACCTGCACATCGGCAACGGCGTGCACAACATTCTCTACACCTCGGACATGAAGTTCGGCCAGACGCGGCTGTTTGACCCCGCGTGGTGCCAGTTCCAGCGCGTGGAGACCTTGATGATGGAGTCCACCTACGGCGGGCGCGACGAGAACATGCCGCCCAGGCAGGCAATAGAGGAGGACTTCATGCGGGTCATAAACGCCACCATGGAGCGCGGGGGCAAGGTGCTCATCCCGAGCTTCGCGGTCGGCAGGTCGCAGGAGCTGATGGTGATACTCGCAAACAACAACTTCCAGCACCCTGTCTACATGGAGGGCATGGTCTGGGACGCCACCGCAATTCACACAGCCTACCCTGAATTTCTGTCCAAGCAGATACAGAACGACATCTTCCGCTACGGGCGCAACCCCTTCCTCTACGAGAAGTTCCACCACACAGTGCCGAAGGAGAGGGACAGGATACTTGACAGCGCAGAGCCCTGCGTGATAATCGCGACCAGCGGCATGCTCATAGGCGGGCCCAGCGTGGAGTACTTCAAGGCGCTGGCGCCCAACAAGAAGGACACGCTGCTGTTCGTCGGCTGGCAGAGCCCTGCCTCGCTGGGCAGCAGGATACAGAAGGGCTGGCGCGAGATACCCGCATACACCGAGGAGGGCAAGACCAGGACCCAGCGCGTGGAGATGGAGGTCCAGACCACGCACGGCCTGTCAGGCCACTCGGGGCACAACGAGCTCATGAACTACATCTACAAGCTCACCAGCAGGCCCGAGCGGATACTGGTCGGGCACGGCGAGCCCAAGAAGTGCGTGGACTTCGCGCGCGAGATAGGCCAGCGCTTCCGCTGCGAGGCCTTCGCGCCCAAGAACCTGGAGACGG
>VGIZ01000018.1 GCA_016867675.1 Candidatus Aenigmatarchaeota archaeon
GTTCGGTGCCTTGTTTGTAAGCATGCAGTTTGTGAGGTACTCTATTATTGTGCCGAAGGGCTTGCCTCCGTAGGTGTTGCAGGCCCTCATTATCACGTAAGGCAGGCCGAATGCTTTGCCTGCCATTTTTATGTAATGCTCGGCAGCCACCTTTGACACCGCATAGGGGCTGGCTGGGTTCTGTGTTGCCGTTTCCTTTATCAGCACGCCTTCTGGCTGCCAGCCGTAGCTCTCCATGGTGGACGCAAAAATGAACCTCTCCAGGTTTGGCAGCTTCAGCGCGCTTGTGACAAGATTGACTGTGCCCATGTAGTTTATGTTCTGATAGTCCATGGGCTGTTCAAAGGAGAAGCTGACAGGCGTCCTTGCACCGAGATGAAGTATGACATCGGGTGAGACTTCCCTGACTATGTTCTCTATGGTTAGAAAGTCTGTGAGGTCGCCATAATGTATATTTATGCTTCTGAGAACCTCGTCCTCGACGCCCTCAAAACCGGTTCTCGGCCTGACCAGCGCATGGACATCATGGTTGTCTATAAGCTTGGCTATCAGCCTGCTCGCGACGAAGCCGTTGGAACCTGTTATGAAAACCCTGTTGCCAGAGGCCATTTCAGATATTTCGGCGGTTAGTTTATAAAACTTGTGAACAATAACTCTGTTGTCCTATGGTAGCGGAAAAAAGCCTGAAATACAGAAGGGTCGCGCTAGTCAACCCCTATCCGTATTATGCAAGCGGCACGAATGAAGCAACAGTCTACCCTCCGATTGGACTCGCCTACATAGCATCCTGTATTGAGAGGCTAGGCGCCGAGGTCGTCATAATTGACGCCAATATATTCAGGCTCGGCAACGAGAAGGTCGCTGAAAGGCTGGCCAGGTTCAAGCCGGACATAGTCGGCATACAGCTCAACATAGTCACTGCGAAGGCGGGTATGGAACTCTGTGGAATCCTCAAAAAGCGTATGGATGTCCCCGTGGTTTACGGCGGTCCTTTCGCCAGCTCCAACCACACCAAGCTCCTTGATACAGGCGCTGACGCTGTCGTAATCGGCGAGGGTGAGCTGACGTTCCAGGAGATATGTGAGGGCAGGGACTGGACGAGAATAGATGGCATGTTCTTCAGGAGGTCTGGCAGGAGCACAATGACGAAGCCGCGCGGGCTCATAGAGAACCTTGACGACCTGCCGTTCCCCGCATTCCATTTGCTGCCCGACCTGAAGCTCTACAGGTCACGAACCCGCAAGCTGCCAATGGCGCCAATATTTACAAGCAGGGGCTGCCCATTCATGTGCACGTATTGCAACTCCAACATATTCGGCAAGCGCTTCCGCGCCCGCTCGCCCGAGAATGTCATGAGGGAGATAGACATGCTCGTCAGCAAGTACGGCGTGCGCCAGCTGGACATACTGGACGACAATTTCACGCTTGATTTAGAGAGGGCGGAAAAGATAATAGATATGCTTATAGCCAAAGGATACGGTCTGGCGATAAACATGCAGAACGGGCTGAGGGCAGACAAACTCACACCGGGACTTATACTCAAGATGAAGGAAGCGGGTGTGTATAAGGTGGGTATAGGCATAGAGACAGGCAACAAAGAAGTCCTTAAAAGCATAAGGAAGGGGTTGAACCTCGAGAGCGTTGGCAGGGCGCTTAAGTGGTTCCGCCAGGCCGGGATAGTCACAATAGGTTTTTTCATGCTGGGATTCCCCGAAGACACGCCGTCGACAATGAAGGATACCATAGAATTCGCCGTAAACTCGAACCCTGACATAGCGAACTTCAGCATAGTCATACCGCTGCCGGGCACGGAACTCTTCAATTATGTCAGGGACAGGGGCTGGTTGGCGGAAGAGCTGGATGAGGGGGTCTCGGGAGGGTTCTATTCCGCAATTTCTACTACGAGACCCCCAAGGTCGGACGCAAGACAATAAGGCTTTTTCAGCGCGCGGCGTACAAGAAGTTCAACTTCCGGCTCTCCAAAATCATAGGCCTGCTCTGGGGCATCCGCTCGCTGAGCGAGCTGAAGTGGACAATACGCGCAGCTCTGCCGCTGCTGGGCAACATGATACCGCAAAAAAGAGCAAGAATCAATACGCGCCGCTCTACAACTTCATCCTTACGGAATCCTTCATGATCTGCCTCGCGAACCTCCACCCATCCTTCAGCGCCCCGAGGTTGGACGTTCCGTTCGCCCTTGCCTTTTCCTGGCTCGGAACTTCAGTAACCTTATAGCCGAGCCTTAAGCAGTTCGTGAGTATCTCTATCTCAATATCGAATGCACTGCATGAAAGCCCTGCTGTCATCTCTTTCCTCATGGCTTTGAAGCCGTTTAGAGCGTCAGTCATCCTTGCGCCTAGCATAAAGTTTGCAAAGGCCGTCAATGATATGTTGCCTATGGCCCTTACGAAGCTGTACTCCTCTGAGCCACCCAGCGACCTAGAAGCTTGCACGAGCCCTACCTTCGGGTCTTTCAATAAGGCAATCATTTTTGGGATGTCCTCGGGGATGTGCGACAGATCGGCGTCGAGCATGACGATGTAATCGTTCTTTGCTGCACTGAAGCCTGCCCTGAGAGCCGACCCTTTCCCGGGCCGCTTCTCGCAGACCACGCGGCAGCCGAATTTCCTGGCTATATAAGGCGTCCTGTCGGTTGAGTTGTTGTCGGCAACGATTATCTCGTCAATCTCCTTGCAGCGCCTTGCCACTAACCTTATCCTCGAAAGGAGTTCGGGCAGGTTCTTGCTCTCGTTCTTGGCAGGTATCACGACACTTACCTTCATGCAACCACTTATAGCGTTCCAAAGAAATAATACGGTATGGATTCTTTGGAACGCATATAGCGAGACAACTTGTTATCTGGGTTATAAAGTTGTCTCACTATAATATGTATTCCATCCACACCTATAAATCACCGGACAGCCTGGCAGCTGCGTCATATGCAGCCCCCCAAACCGCGTTGGGAAAGGTGAACCATGAGTTTGCGAGCACCCAGCGAGTTAGCCTCGAGACCGACTTCAGGCTTGTTTCTGTGTATTTTGCGCCCGCCACATGAGCTGAAGAAACGGTCACATTCGACAGCCCGCCGGCACCGCTTATGCCTGCATACAGTCCGACATCCATGAGGTGGAAGTGGCTGCCCATGAAACCCGGGACGCTCCTCGGAACGGAGACTGTGATGTTGGCCATGCTGCTGGCAGTGATGTTGATCATGCCATTTCCATAGAGCCAGAGCAGCCTGTAGGCGAACTCCGAGATGCTGTAGGTGGAGAACAGTTCGCGGATGTACCCGCCTTCGCCTTTTATTTCGAAGTCTTGGTTGTAGCCGCATGGAACAACGTCCATCCTTTCCATGATGCGCGCGCATACCACATCATCACCGGACTTCACGGCAAGACTGACCGGCTCGGACACCACCAACCCCCTCAGCCTCTGGTTCTGGTTGTAGAAGAATGTGAACCCTCGGACATATGAATCAATATCCGGTTCTTCCAGTTCAAACCCCCCCGTAACGCTGAATACAGAGTACTTGCTGTTCGAATAGATCTCTGAGAGCCTCCAAGAGTTGGCGTCAGTGAAAAGTTTCATGGCACTGTCGTTTTTTTCGGCAAGGACATACCTGAAGCTTACCGCGCTTTTGTTATAACCCGACAGCAGCAGGGCCGCGTTGGTGAGGTTGAAATCCTGCAGACCTGTCATGACAATGAAATGCTCCTGCATGTTGTAGCGTAGCGGGTTGAAAAGCACCATGGCATTACGCTGGCCTGACCCTGATAGGAATGAGGCAGCCTCGATTTCCCCTGCCCCCATGGCGACGTTTTTGTGTTCATACCAAGCGTGATAGTAGGGGATGGAGGCTGCTATAAACAGAAATGCCACCGCGACAACCACATAACTTTTGCCCCTTGATGCCGCCACAAGGCCGTATGCACATAGCATGGCTATCGGTATGAAAACAAGGAAGAGCACTCTTGAGGATATAAAAACCAGCCCAAATATGTGGCCTGCTGGCAGAAGAAGGAAGGCCTGCGATGTTGCCAGCACAAGGGCGAGGAAGAGCAGGACCATCATCGGAATCTTTTCCTTGCCCCTTTTCCTGAATATATTCCAACCACCATAAACATAAAGGATAAAGGAAAAGAACGGCACGATTATCAGCGGCACTGCGAATATTGAAATCATGGATGAAACATAGGCTGTTGTGCCCAGTACAGTCGCATTTATCGTGTCATGGAAGAGGAACATCTTGTTGTAGGCTGTCAGCGGCAGTGAGATTATTGCCGCAAGGGCAGTGGAGAAGACAGCCACCCCCATCCACCCAAGGAACGCCTTCTTCCTGCATTGCATGATAACTGCGTATAGGAACATGAATACAACGAGCATTGGCCATGAACCGTGGAGCAGCATCAGCGCGCCAAGAAGCACGCCAGTTGAAATCCACCTCTTCCTCAGGAAGAAATAGAGTATCGCAGGGGCAAGTGTCATGGCAAGCGTCTGCGGGACAGCCAAGGCGACCCCAACGAAAGCTGAGTTGTGGACAAGAATAATCACAGAGAAGAAGGCTGATAGTATGGAGACCCGCCTGCTACCGAAGAGCTCAAAGGCGAGCTTATACATGGCGACGGGCATGAATACAACGAAAGCGAGCGTGACTGTGACCATGCCGCCCCAGACGCCAAGCCATGGCATGGCGTACGCGAGCAATGAAACCATTATGTGAAACAGTTTTGGGTAGAGCTCAAATGCCAGGAACCTCCAGTTCTCGAAGACAAGCGAAGAGAGCTTGTAATGCAGCGCCACATCGCCGTTATTGATGAAGCTGGGGTAGCTGAACACCAACAACGGCAGCGACATGAGAAGCAGCGAGACTGCAGTGAGGGCAACAAGCAGCGCATCCGTCCTGTTGTTCTTGGCCCATTCGATGATATTTGCCATTAACCTAATTATGCCAAAGGTTTTTAAAAACAGATGCGCACTCTTATTGTGTGGTGCAATGAACGCCCTGCATGCCGCGGTGGAGCGGTTTTTTCTTGGCGAGAGGAACTCTGGAAGGAAAGGCGCAGTGCTTGACGCTGGCGCTGGGCCCGGCGATATCACGAAATCACTCCAGAGGTTTGGCTTCGCCGTGACAGCTGTTGACATAGAGCCTGAGTTCAGGGGCTGCCGCAGCGCAAACCTCAACAACAACCTGCCGTTCCGTGCAGGAAAGTTTGACTATATTGTATGTCTTGAGGTAGCCGAACACATAGAAAACACGAGGCATCTTATCCGCGAGTTCAGCAGGGTGATCAGGAACGGCGGCACGCTGCTGATATCAACACCGAACATAGGGAATATATTCTCAAGGTTGAAGTTTCTGCTGACAGGTGAGTTTTTCTGCTTCAGCAGGTATGAGCGCAAGCTTGGCCACATCAACCCAGTTCCGCCTTGGCTTATGCAGGAATCCCTTGAGGCTTCGGGTTTCAGGGTCGTGGGCGTGAAGGCTAGTGAATACCTGAGACTCTCGGGGCTCGACAATGCCAATGTGCAGGCCAAGAGGTTCGCCGCAAGGCTTGCATATGCCTTGCTCCGCCCTTTTCTCAGGCCCAAGAACAGGGAGTTTCTGAAGGCCGACAGCCTCATCTTCTTTGCCAGGAAAATTGGCCACCAACGCAGTGCCCTGCAACAGAAATGAACTGAGGCATATCTTACGAGTCCTATGGTTCATAAGCCTTTTAGGGAGTGCTGCCAATCTCTTGTTATGGCTGTGATGAAAGTCTACCTGAGGAGGGGCCACCATTCTGTTTATGACGACCTGACGAAGCACCCGCCGAAGGGCATTGGGTATGTGACGCCCAGATTTGTTTCCGCTTCAGGCTCCAAGGTTATGGACAGCCTGAAAAAGCGCGCATTCTCGGCTTATCTGCACGCGCTGAGAAAACCGCATGCCATTTACGTCAACAGCGGCAACGCGGATCTGATACATGCCTGCTCCGGAATAATGATAAAGAACCACAGACCATGGATTATAGATACAGAACATGTCGCATCCTTCGCTGGCTTCGAGGCAGGGAGGCTTGAAAAGGTCAGGCCGGCCGTTGAGAAACTGCTGTCATCTGAATACTGCAGGAAGATAATGCCATGGTCCGAAGCCGGCAGAATGTCCATCATGAATGGCCTCAACGCCGCTGGATTCGATGACAAGATTGAGGTCGTCTATCCTGCTATTGAGCCAATAAAGATCAAGCGGGAAAAGCATGACAAACTGTCGCTGCTTTTTATAAGCATGCGCTTCTTCACCAAAGGCGGGAAGGAGTTGCTTGAAGCATATGGCAGGCTGCAGAAGAAGTATGACATTGAACTCACGGTCATAAGCAGCGTCCCGGAAGAACTGCGCCAGAGATACAGCAGCGTGAGATTCCTTGAGCCGAACGTGCCGAGAACTGAGATACTCGCCAATTTCTTCCCGAGGACCGACATCTTCGTCCTGCCATCCTACATGGACACCTTCGGCATGGTGTTTCTTGAGGCCATGGCAAGCCGCGTCCCTGTGGTGGCCGCAAACACGTTCGCCATACCAGAGATCCTCGGCAAGTCAGGGATATGTGTTGATGCCAGCAAATTTTCCTGGTACGGTCAAGACGGGCTTTTCGCATGGAAGAGCTGGAAGGAGTTTGAGCGGTACTGCGAGAAGGAGAGCAAACCGGAGGTGGTTGACGGACTGGAAAAAAATATATCAAAGCTCATAGAGGACCCGGCATTGAGAAGGAGAATGGGTGCTTCTGGAAGGCGCGAAGTTGAGAAGGGAAGATTTTCTTTGGATCGCAGAAACAGCCAACTGAAAAGGATATATGAGGAGGCGGCGAGGCATTGATATAGCTTTATACCTCGTATTGGCCAAAAGATAAAAGCGAGAGGCAAACATGGACATATCGATAGTGATACCCGTCTGGAACGAGGAAGAAAACATACTCCCCCTTCACAAGCAGCTCACCGAAGTTATGAAAAAAACAGGGAAGAACTACGAGATAATATTCGTGGATGACGGCTCTGAGGACAGGACAAAGAGCGCCATCGAGGGCTTGCACGCAAAGGACAGGCACGTGAAGCTGATAAGTTTCAGGGTGCACCTCGGCAAGTCGGACGCCCTTTCCGCGGGGTTTGCTGCGGCGAAGGGAAGTCTAATCATAACTATGGACGGCGACCTGCAGGACGACCCGCATGAGATACCGAACTTCATGCGCAAGATTGGCGAAGGCTATGACATGGTAGTGGGCTGGAAATTCAGGAGGCGCGACCCCCTAACCAAGCGTCTGCCTTCAAGATTTTTCAACTGGCTCACACGGAAGCTCACGGGTCTGGAAATCCATGACTCCAACTGCTGCTTCAAGATATTCAGAAGGGGGGTGGCGAGGGACATAAGGGTGTATGGCGAGTTGCACAGGTACATACCGGCGCTGGCGCACTGGAAGGGCTACAGGGTGACAGAGATAAGGGTTGCGCACAACCCGAGAGCCTTCGGCAGGTCAAAGTACGGCATCAGCAGGTTGCTGAAGGGCATGCTCGACCTTCTGACCATAAAGTTCCTGAACAGCTACGGCAAGAGGCCGATGCACCTGTTCGGCACAATGGGGCTGGTGTTCATAGCGGCGAGCATAATATCGGGGCTGGAACTGGTTTATGAGCAGGTCGTGCTGAAGCATGCCATAGGCGAAAGGCCGCTGCTCATGCTGTGCGTCCTGCTGCTGGTGCTTGGTGTGCAGTTTATATCACTCGGTCTCATCGGAGAGATGATAGTAAGCCGCACAAAAGATGCGCCTTAAAAAACAGAGGGCCAACCCTTTAGTGGTTGTTATGAAAAAGAAGGACATGTTATTTTACATGCTCCGCGGCAGGGAGGTCACGACCAGAAGAGTCTGCAACGCACTGAAGTGCTTCGGCATGATGAAGTTCGGCAGGCTTGAACCCGCAGGCTATCCCAGCATACTCATGGTGGAGCCAACCAACTTGTGTAACCTGAAATGTGAACTCTGCCCAACAGGACAGGGAACATTGCGCGCGCCGCGCGGCAGCATGAAGCTGG
>VGIZ01000019.1 GCA_016867675.1 Candidatus Aenigmatarchaeota archaeon
CTCGATTCTCTGGACGAGCGCAACGCCGATGCCGAGAAGCTGTTCAACTCCCTGCCTGCGCTGGCATCCGCGCGCGTGCGCGACTTCTGGAACCCAGTCTACAAGAGGTTCCTGGTGCGCGGACCGGGTTGTTATACCTTCTGCGTGTCCCGCAACGGCTCGTTCAACACCATAATATCCGGGGTCTTCCTTGACCCTGCCGGGAACGGCAGCAGGCAGCAGCACATCGCCTCGCTCGCGGAGCTCAGGCGCTCCGGGGTTGAGGACGGCAGGTTTGACAGGGCTGCTGTCGCTGAATGCCTCGGCGCGCTGCAGATGTTCGGCATGCGCGACCGGCTGGAGACGCGGAGGACATACCTGTTCAGGCTCTGGGAGGCAAAGACGGCGAACGGCGAGGGCTGGACGCCCACCGCTGCCCAGAGCAGGGAGCTCAGGTACGGAAAGAAGGAGGGCTGACCATGAGATGCGCAATGTTCGTCACAATAGCCGCTGTCCTGCTGCTGCCCTGCGCGGCGCAGGCGGGCAGCGCGACGCTGAAGATAGACTTCGGGGGCGTTGACAACGACCCCGCGCCCATCAAGGTCTACACCGCGGTCTCGCTGGTCACGGGGACGTTCTCTGTGAACCTCTCGGCCTACACCGAGAAGAAGGAGGAGACCCCTGCGGAAAGCGTGCACCAGAAGTACGTGGTGCGCGCAGGCACGCCGACCGACGGCTTCGCCGAGGACGTCACCATCAGCGAGCCCGGCTTCACCCGCAGGAAGCTTGAGGCGAACCTGTGGGTGCTGGAGAAGGACGGGCTCAACTCCCATAACCCGGTGATCATCACGGTCAAGGCGCGGTTCGCGACACCCGGGAAGGACAAGGAAATCCGCGTCGACGGCGAGGTGAAGATGAGCAAATCAGGGAACGTTTCTGCCACAGGAAAGGGCTTCCTGGATGCGTTCAACTTGCAGCTTAACGCCATGGCGTTCATCGACAACGCCGCCGAGGGCGAGCCTCAGAACGCCCTGCCCTTCGACGTCCCGCCCTATGGCAAAGGCGAGGATGACAAGGAGACCACAACCCAGGCGTCATGCGGCAACGCCGACATCAAGGTCAGGGGACCCTTTTTCGGCGGCGGGGTGATAAGCGCGTTCCCCGCAGGCTACTATCTCATGGTGGAGCCTGGTTACAAGCAGAAGTTCAACGACCAGGGGAACAGGAACGCCACGGCAGGCGGCATGGTGACTGTCAAGGAAACCGGCGGCAAGCCCATCGTCAAGGAGTCCAAGGCCAGGGTAAACAACGGCAAGCCGCGCATTGTGAATGACAACGTGCCGCCGAGCACAGGCTACGGCAAGCGCATGTTCGCCATTGTCGCAGGCGACCCATGCACAGCGGTGAACATCCAGATAGCCAGCGAGTTTGAACTGGCCAGGGAGCTGGGCGCCGACATAGTCGATGCACTGGCGAAGAAGGGCTACACCAAGCTGGACATTTCCAGCGCAATATCCAAGACACCGAGCGTCCAGATGGAGGGCGGCCCTGTCTTCAATGTCGACGGCAGCGTGCAGCAGAACGCCAGCGTCACCGTGTCATCCGAGTTCTATCTGCTGGTGCGCGCGGTAAGGTCGGTCTGCAGCCAGGGCTTCCTGGTCAACGTCAAGGCCGACATAAGGTCCAAGGACGGGCAGACGCTGGCGAAGACGTACAGCGTCTCCATAGAATAAAGGAGATAACGCAATGAGGACCACCGCAGTCATGGTCTCAGGGCTACTGGCCCTGCTTCTTCTCCCGTGCCTCGCGCCCGCTGCCGAACCCTCCATCGTCCAGAAGGCTGTGGGGCTGCATGCAACAGGCGCCGACCTCGCCAGGCCGATGGACATCTTCATCGAGGCCGAAGTGAAGGAGGAGAGCAATGTCAAGAACCTGGGCACCGGCAAGGACGAGGTCATGCGCGCATCCTACACCGTGCGCATACTCAGGTGCGCCGCAGGGCCATGCTTCAGGTTCGAGATGGACATCTCAGGCAGGCAGAAGGCAGTCGGCCAGGGCCTGAAGGAGGCGCAATGGTACGCAGAGGACTGCGTGCTCCAGAAGGCTGTGGCGCCGCAGAACCTCACCATGCTGGCGGCTGTTTATTCAGCAGTCGCTGACGTCTGCTCTGCTGTGCCGCTGGCCCGCCTGAAGCCGGATGAAGGCGTCGGGCCTCCGGAATCCGTGGAGGTTGACGGGAAGAAGACGGACTTCACTCCTGTCAGGCTCCCTGAGGGCAGCACAGAGGTTCTCATCATGGACGACGGCCGGATGCTGGGCGCAAGGTTCAGCGCCGGGCAGTACGGAGCTACCGTCCTCTTCAGCGGCTTCTCCAGAGAGGGCGGGCTGCTCTTCCCGCATGACCTGAAGTTCCTAGAGAAGGGCTCCCGCAGGCTCTACGCCACGGCCACTGTGAAGAAGGTTGCAGTGCTCCGCGAATTTCAGGAGCAGTCATATTCGCGGCAGCAGGCATCAGTGGATATCCTGACGCTCGTCCGTATGCCAGCGATGCACCAGGACCTCAAGGCGGCTTTGGAGAGGATGCCTGAGGCCACCCCGGAAATCCGGCAGGAGTTCGACCGGCTCATAGGCGAGGCAAGGCGGCTGGATGCCATGCCTGAAAGCCCTGAGAAGAAGAAGGCGGAGGAAGCCTTCCTGTCCGGCATTGAAGCCTTCAGCAAAAAGCTGGAGGAGCACGCCAAGGCGCGCAAGTAACGCAAAGCCGCGCCCCCTTGCATGATGGCAGGGGGCGCGTGCTTTGCTGTGTCACCTTAACGGGATAATATGGCGAAATTATGGCGGATGCCGAAGCAGGGTTTTAAACTCACTGCCCGAATTAAGTGGAATGGGCGGGGACGAAAAAATGGCAAGGACGAGCGCTATGTCAGGCTTCCACACGCTGAGCCCTAGCGAGAGGCTGAGGATTGTCAGCGAATTCGCGCAGCTTGACGACGAGGAGGCGAAGCTGCTGGCGAAGGCAGGCGGGCTGGACATGGATACAGCCAACAGGATGATAGAGAACGTCATAGGCGAGACGCAGCTGCCCATGGGCATTGCCACAAACTTCCTGATAAACGGGAAGGACTACCTTGTCCCGATGTGCATAGAGGAGCCTAGCGTCGTGGCAGCGGCGTCAAAGGCTGCCAAGCTTGCGCGCGAGGCAGGCGGCTTCAGGGCAAGCGCGACCGACCCGATAATGATAGGCCAGATACAGATTGTTGATGTTGCGGACTGCGCGAAGGCGGCTGAAGCCGTGATGCAGCTCAAGGACGAGCTCATGCACATGCTGGACAACATAGACCCGATACTGGCGAAGTACGGCGGAGGGCCGCGTGACCTGCGGGCAAGGGTGCTCAAGACTGACGGCGGCTGCATGCTGATAGCCGAGCTTCTGGTTGACGTCAGGGATGCGATGGGAGCCAACGCCATCAACACAATGCTTGAAACAATCGCGCCGCGCATAGTTGAGATAACAGGCGGCCGCTCGCTTCTCCGCATAATCAGCAACCTCGCGACGGAGAGGATGGCGCGCGCCGAGGCTGTGTGGAAGAAGAACGTGCTAGGCGAGGACGCCATCCGCATAATCGGCAGGCTGTCCGGCGAAGAGCCCGCTAGACCCAGCGCCGCCCTGAGCAGGGAGGCCTTCGGGGAGCAGGCAATCAATGACGTCCTGCGCGCATTCTGGTTCGCAGACCACGACCAGCACAGGGCTACGACGCACAACAAGGGAACAATGAACGGAATAGACGCTGTCACCATAGCCACAGGCAACGACTGGCGCGCTGTGGAGTCGGGCGCGCATTCCTACGCAGCCATCTCTGGCCGTTACCGCTCGCTGACGAAGTACTGGAAGGACAGGGACGGCAACCTGCACGGCAGCATAGAGCTGCCTCTCGCTGTCGCGACAATCGGCGGCGCGACCAGGACGCACCCGATAGCTAAGATAGCGCAGAAAATTCTGGGCGTGAAGTCGTCGCAGGAGCTGGCTCAGGTCATAGCAAGCGTCGGGCTGGCTCAGAACTTCGCCGCGCTGTATGCCATGGCAACGACAGGTTTGCAGGCCGGGCATATGAAGTTGCATGCGTCCAACCTCGCTGTCATGGCTGGTGCCAAGGGCGAGCAGATAGACAAGGTCGTGCAACAGATGATAGCCGAGAAGAACATCAGCGCGGCGAGGGCGAAGGAAATTTTGGAAGGGATGTGAATGGGTTTCAAGCTGGGCCAGGTTCAGATTTTTGTTTCAGACATCCAGAAGGCAAAGAAGTGGTACTCGGAAGTGCTTGGCATGAAGCTGGTCGAGGAGTACCCGAAGATGAAGTGCGCCAGGATGAAGCTGGGCGACACCGAGTTCTTCATCGAGACGCCGAACCCTGCATGGGGAGAGGGCTGGGATGCCGTGAATGTTGGAGGCAGGACACCAATAATCTTCGCTGTGGATGATGTTGTCAGGACTGTTGCTGTGATGAAGAAGAAAGGTGTCAGGTTCGTCGAAGAGCTCTCCATGCGACCATGGGGCGAAATGAAGGCGGTTTTCGCAGACCCCGACGGGAATGAGTTCAATCTGGTCTAGCCCGGCAGAGCCTTTGAGCGGCGGTTCTGGTTATTAGCCTTTCTGTGCAATAATTTAGCAGATGATACGATGATATATCCTTCAGGTGTGAATGTGGTCGGCGGTCGCCACGGACGCTATGCCACGGACGATTTGATTGGTGTTCAGGGTTCAGAAGTTGAGAGTTTGCTAACAGAACATGACGGCTGCTATCTGGACGCGCATGATTTTGACGCTGCCGCGGAATTGGACGAGGCGGATGCCGCGGTAACGGAGGATGGCGACGGGGAAGTCGCGAAAGACTCCTTTGCCGATTATCTCACAAAATTAAGGCTGTGCCGCATCCTCGGGCCCGAAGAGGAGGTTGCATATGCCAAAGCAAAGGACGCTGCGCGCGACGCCGCGCTGAGGGTGTGCGCCGATGCGGGGTATCCTCTGAAGGACAAGGCCGGCAACACCCCAGACAAGCCGCCGCCGAACCCCGGGAAATTCTGGAAATATGTGGATGGGACAAAATCCAAGCTCACATCCAAGCAGGCGGCGGAGCTGGACAGGCGCATTCACGAGATGAATGCCGCCGAGGCGGCGCTTGTTGAGTCATGCCTGCCTCTTGTCGTGTGGTGGATGACGGAAAAGCGCCACGTGAAATTCTCCCACCTGCCTGATTACGTGGATGCCGGGAATAACAACCTCTACAGCGCGGTCTACAGGTTCAACTGGAAACGGGGGTTCAGGCTTTCAACGTATGCCTCAAGATGGATTGACAGGGGGTTCCTCAGGCAGAGGAAGAGGGGCTGCAACGGAACCCTGGACCTGCCTGATTATTTCAGCCAGCTTATGAGGAAAGTGTCTGATGCCATAAGTCAGAACAAGCATGAAGGAAACATGGACCCTGACATAGATGACGTCATGGGCCTTTCAGGCGGCAGCAGGAGCAGCGTCAAGAGGGCCATGCAGATGTCAGGGAAAGGCATGCTGCACATAGATTCCTGCCTTGGCGAAAAGGTGGACGGAGCGTCGCTGGATATAGAGAGCAGGGACACGCTCCCGCCTGATGAGGAAGCCATGCAGGCGGAAAGGGCCGGCCTGGTCAGGCAGGCGGTCGGTGAGCTTGAGCCGCGCGAAAGGTTTGTTATTGAGAGGAGATACGGCCTGAACGGCTGCAGCACCATGACATTGGAGGGCATTGGAGACCAGATAGGCCTTACAAAGGAAGGTGTGAGGCAGGTGCAGAAGAAGGTGGAGGAAAAACTGCATACAATAATAACCGGGCTTGAGCGGGAAGCATCCTGCCTGATTGGCTAGAGTTTTATGGTCTCGTCCACTCTATCGCAGAGCCAAGACAACAGGATGCGGGCTATGGATGAGCAGCCAAGATTACGGTCTCATCCATTCAATCTCGTAATACTCGTATTCCGAGTCAGGCAGCAGCACGCGCTTGAGGACATAGTAAGTGATGCTGGTCTCCCTGTCGCTGATGGACAGCAGGAGCTCAAGCCCGAGGCTGCGCGCCTTCTCCAGCAGGCTTGCCAGCTCAACCCCGCCTATATGCTCGTCTTCGGAGACCTCGGCGGCGAGGTATCTTGGTTTGTCGTCTGTGGTTTCGCGTATCCAGTTCTGCCCGACCTTCTTCCTGCGGTAGGCGATGAAGGTTGCGGGATAGTCTACGTAATCATCCTTCTTCATCTCGGGAATGCAGAGGATGAACGTCTTCTTGACGCCGTGCGCCACGCGGACCGCGCGCGCCCATTCCGAGATGAGCAGCTTCTGCTCCTTCGGGAACACGTGGAGCACGTGCTTGGAGTGTATCCAGTCATCCTCGGCTCGCGACGGGCTCGCGCCAGGGAAGTAGATGCGGAAGTGCGTGCCGAACTTGAAGCCTGTCTTGACGACGTAGCCGCGCACGCGCCAGTCCTCGTAGACCTCGTAGAGCTGGCGCGCATACTCGCGCTCCTTCTCCGCGTGCTTCAGCATGGCGGCTGCAGTGACAGGCTTTCCTGTCTTCGCATCAACGACCCTGAGGTGCGCGTGCTTGGCGAGGAAGACTGCCTCCATGAAGTCCAGCACGAGCTGGTTGCCGCGCTCCTGCTTGTAGACGCCGAGCTGTCCAATCCAGTGTTTGGTGAACAATTCCCTGCCCAGCTCCTCGTCCTCGACAACGGCGAAGAACGAGTCAGGATACCAGACCGCGCCTGCCTTGGGCTTTTCCATCGAGAACTTGTGCGATGGATACCTGCGCTCAATCTTCTCCTTCCGCTCGCCCCTGTAGCCCGCGGCGCGGCGCATGATGAGCCCGCGGTCGCGCCAGTCGCGGTATGAGCTGTATTTGATGAGCAGGCGGTCGTCCGTCCTTGAGAAATAAGACGCCAGCTGGTTGAAACTTATTGTGGCGTTCTTGGTGACATCTGAACAAACCGCATTCTGGAAGCTAATGAGATACAACACTTCTTCGGCGTCCAGGAAGACTTTCCCGCCGTGCTCGCTGCCGAAGTTGTTCTTCAGCAGCTTGTCAAGCGTTTCGGGTTCTTCGGCCCAGACGCCCTGCCTGGGGTCGAACTTGAGTTCCAGCATGCCCAGCCTTTGCATTTGTTTAAGACGCTAATGTTGCCTATACAACATTGCGTGCCATGAGCATAACTCATGAGCACTGCTTGTTTCTCTTGGTTAATGCAGTAAGTTTATTTATGTTAATTATAAGGGAGCGGTAATAATATACCATGTGCCTGAAAGCGCTGCGCATGTTCGTCCCGACCGCCAGGAGGCTTGTGCTTTTCGCTGTGTTCGCGCTGGCCCCGCTGCTTGGGCTGCTGGACATCCTGCCGCCGCTGAAGGTCTTCTTCGGGCTTCCACATGTGCTGATTTTTGATTACGCGACCTCGCTGGTTGTCCAGATAATCTACTCCTACCTTCTGGCCTGCATCTACGCGGCGGCATACGTCAGCATAGAGGCAAGCCTGCGCAAAAATGTCACCAGACAGGGTCTGGGACATGCCCGAGTCCGCAGGACTCGGCCGCACTATCCGCTGATGACATACGGCGCGTGGAAGAAGAGGCGTGAGAAGCCTGTGAAGCCTGCAAGAAAGCAGGCGGGCAAGGTCAGAAGGCGCAAAAAGAAAAGGACCTAATCAATCTCAAAGCCAATGGAACGGTATATTATACTTAGATTTCTGATATGCATATCAGCTTCGTCTTCAGGATACATGAATTCCCATTCATGCCTCATGCGCGTAAAATTGGCAGGCGAAGGCTCTGGGATTTCTTTCAATGTTGTTTGCTGCCCGCATGCGCCGTTGTAT
>VGIZ01000020.1 GCA_016867675.1 Candidatus Aenigmatarchaeota archaeon
ATCCCACATTGGTCCTATTCCAATGGCATACCTTTATATATTAGTAGTGCAATACTAAGTAATATGATACTAAAATTCATAGACAGGGAAGAGGAGATGAACGCCCTTGAATCTGCATATAGGAGCGGCAAAAGCGAGCTGTTTATAATTTATGGAAGGAGGAGGATGGGAAAGACCGAGCTGGTGAAGAAATTTGCTGAAGAGAAGAAGCATTTCTATTTCCTTGCGAAGCAGCAACCGCTTGAGCTAGAATTTGCCAGGTTCAGGGAAAAGCTATCGAAGAAGTTCAATATATTTCTTGAGGGCAAGAGCTGGGAGGGACTTTTCCAGGAAATCACCGAAAAAATCAGGGGAAGGCTGGTGATAATAATAGATGAGTTCCCCTTCTGGGTAATGAAAGACAGAGGCATAGTGTCGGAGTTCCAGTACCTCTGGGATGAGATATTGAAAGGCAGAGACGTTTTTCTTGTACTGCTCGGCTCTTACATGAGCCTGATGGAGCAGGAAGTGCTGGATTATAAAAGCCCGCTTTTTGGCAGAAGGACCGGTCAGATTTACCTGAAATCCATGGATGTGGAGCATATCAGCAGTTTCTTTCCGATGTATTCGGTGGAGAATATAGTGAAGACATTCGGCGCCTTGGATACCATACCTTATTACCTTATGCAGTTTGACCCTAAGATAGGCTTTGAGAGGAATATACTTGGAACCTTCCTCAACAAGATAAATCCGCTATATCAGGATGCAGAGATACTTCTTGGCATAGAGCTCAGGGAGCCAAATACATACTTCAATATTATAAAAAGCGTTTTGGAAGGGTCAACAAAAATAACTGAGATAGCCGGGAAATCAAAGGTTGACGTAACGAATCTGCCCAAGTATATGAATGTGCTGGTTAAATTGGCGCTTGTGGAAAAGGTAAAGCCTATTACATCTTCACCCAAAGAGAAGAATTATCTTTATGTGCTGAAGGATAACTATTTTAGGTTCTGGCTTACGTATGTCTATCCGTACAGGGAGGAGATAGAAGAAACCCCCAAAGAACACCTCGCGTTCATACTCAAGAGTCTGCCCGGGTACATGGGTCCTGTTTTTGAGGAATTTATAAGAAAATCGCTGACAAGGCTTGTGCCTGGTTTCACAAAAATAGGCAAATGGTGGTTTAGAGACAATGAGATAGACATAGTAGCCGTGAATGAACGGACAAACAGGATAATGTTCGGGGAGTGCAAATGGCAGGACAATGTAGACGCAGAGAAGACCATAAGGGAACTGAAAGAAAAAGCCGGACTTGTTGAATGGAACAGGAAAGGCAGGAAAGATATTTTCGCAGTTTTCGCAAAATCCTTTAGGAATAAGGCCGAAGCCAAAAAAAGGGGTGCGATGCTGTTTGATCTCGGAGATATAGGCTCGTCGCTTGGCATAAAGCCGAAGAAAACGTAAATTACATAGTTGCATTCCTTGACTTGTCGCCACTGAGGCCTTCGGTCTCAGGCGTGTCATGAAACTCGGTTTCATGAACAGTTGCATTCCTTGACTCGTTAATTCGGCGTGCGCGGCTTCTCGGTTGCCAGCTTTATGGCTTCCGAGGAGATTGATGAAGCCTTGGATATTATTATCTGGTCCGTATTGTGAGCGGAGAACTCTTCATTGTTCTCCTTGCTCTCCACCACGAACCTTTCCCCTTCCTTGCCTATGAACGCGCCATACTCGTCAATTATTATTTGCATTAGCCACTATTGAGTGATTATCTTATAAGCATTAACAGAAACCTATATATTGAAGTCGGCATGTGCCGAAATCTCATGGTTTCCTGAACTCCCTGCTGCCGCAAAGCTTATAAACTAAAGTTTATGTATATTAACCAATATGAAACTAAATAAACCAAAGTTCACCCGACTGCAGAACGGGATGTTCAGGCTTCTCTGCATGAAGGCGGGAGAGCGGCTCACGCAGCTTGAGGCTGCTGAAATGCTTGGCGTCTCCCCCGCCGCCGTGGCAAAATCCATACCCCTGCTTGAGAAGGAAGGGCTGGTAAATGTCAGCAGGGAGCACGGCAGGGTCTTCATAGGGTTTGACAGGGACGGCAGGATGGCCGTGGAGCTCAAGATGACCGAAAACCTCAGGATGATATTTGAATCTGGATTGGTGCCCGTGCTGGAGGAGAAGTTCCCGGGTGCCGCAATAATACTTTTCGGGAGTTATGCCAAAGGCGAAGATACCACGAAATCGGATATAGACATAGCGGTGGTGGGTTCAAGGGAAAAGGAGCCGCAGCTTGAAAGCATTGAAAAGCAGCTTGGGAGGGAAATCCGACTGAATTTTTACAGCTCTTTCAGCGACATAAAAAAAGAACTGAGGGAAAACATCCTCAGCGGCATCCTGCTGGCAGGGAGGATAGAGCTATGAGGCCTGTCAGGGAGTTCGAATCTTTCCTGCGGGAAGGCGTTGCCGTCAGGCGCAGCCCCGACCACAGCAGGGCGAAGTCGCTTGCCATGGAATCGGAAGATTCTTACAGGTTCCTCATGGATATGGCGGAAAAGATGGGCGTCAAGGACGGCAACGCAAACAACATAATAAAGGACGCGTATGATGTCATCATGGAGCTTGTCAGGGCGAAAATGCTGCTTGCAGGTTTTGACGCTTCAGGTCAGGGCGCGCATGAAGCCGAGGTTTCCTACATGAGGAATCTCGGGTTCAGCGAGGGCGACGTGCGCTTCGCAGACCAGCTCAGGTATTTCAGGAATGGCATAACATACTATGGAAAGAAATTCGACAAAGTGTATGCAGAGAACGTGCTGAAGTTCCTCGAAAAGGTGCGCGCCAGGCTCGGGGCTTCCTAATTTCTGCGCCGCCTCAAGGTTGGCGTTTGGCTGTAACCTTATGGCTTCCTGAACTTCTGTCATGCCTCAGAATCTGGTTTTTGGTTCGAGATTCTAAGGCTTCCTGAAATCCTTCCCTGCGTAGCGCGCTCTTGCGCCCAGCTCCTCCTCTATGCGCATGAGCTGGTTGTATTTTGCGAGGCGCTCTGACCTGCATGGCGCTCCTGCCTTTATCTGGCCTGTCCTAAGCCCGACGACAAGGTCGGCGATAAAGCTGTCCTCTGTCTCCCCGCTTCGGTGGCTGACCATGACACTCCAGCCCGCAGCCTGAGCCATCTTGCATGCCTGAATGCTCTCTGTCACCGTGCCTATCTGGTTCACCTTCAGAAGGAGGCTGTTGCACGCCTTCTTCTCAATGCCAATCCTGATTCTCTTCGGGTTCGTGGCAAGAAGGTCGTCGCCCACTATCTGGACAGGCCCGCCGACAGCTTTCGTCAGCTTGGCGTATGATTCCCAGTCGTCCTGGTCGAACGGGTCCTCAATTGAAACAATGCCATAGTCCTTGACAAATTGCTTGTAAATCTCTATCATCTGGTCTCCTGTCTTGATGTCAGGCGGGCTGCCCTTGAAGTTGAGATTGTAATTTCCATTTTCGAAAAACTCGGAAGCCGCAACATCCATGCCTATTTTTACCCTGCCTGCGTAGCCTGCCTTGGCTATAGACTCCTTCAGCAGCTCAAGACCCTCGCGGTTGTCCTGGATGTTTGGCGCAAAGCCGCCCTCGTCGCCGACATTGACAGCATCCTGTCCGTACTTTTCCTTTATGACCTTCTTGAGGGTGTGGTAGACCTCGGCGCAGTAGCGCAACGCCTCGCGAAAGTTTGGCGCGCCTATGGGCATTATCATGAACTCCTGCATGGCCAGATTGTTGCCTGCGTGCTTGCCGCCGTTGATGACGTTGAAGCTGGGGACAGGCAGGACGAGGTTCTTCACACCAGCCAAGTCCGCTATGTGCCTGTGCAACGGCGCCTTTTTCGCCGCAGCTCCGGCCTTGCACGCAGCCATTGAGACAGCAAGAATCGCGTTGGCGCCGAGCCTTGACTTGTTCTCGGTTCCGTCGAGAGCGAGCATCTTCCTGTCAATCCCGCCCTGGCTGGCGGGGTCCATGCCCTTGACAGCGGGCGCGATGATATTGTTGACATTGCTGACAGCCTTCAGGACGCCCTTGCCGCCGTACCTGCTCTTGTCGCCATCCCTAAGTTCCAGTGCCTCATGCACGCCCGTGGATGCGCCGCTGGGGACCATGGCGCGGAAAAGCCCGTCCTCTGTCGCAATGTCGCACTCCACAGTTGGATTACCGCGCGAATCGAGTATCTCGCGCGCCTGCACGGAAAGAATCTTGGCCATGGATTCACTTGGTTATAATTGAAGCGGGGCTAAATAAATGCCTTCAGAAAATACTGTTGAGAAGCCGAGCTTTTCAGGCATGCTCGGACAGCTTTGCTGTCAGGCACGTCGTGGCGCAGCCACAGACACATCATGTTTTCAGCATAGATACCTGCCGTACTTGGCATAGATGGCCCTCGCCTTCCTCAGCTCGGCGATGCCCTTGTCGGTTATGCCGTAGTAATGCCTTATCGGGCCTCCTTCCTTCCTCCTTGACGACGCCCTGACATAGCCGTCCGCCTTGAGGCGCTGGAGGACTATGTATGCGGTGACGTTGCCCGGCGAGAAGCCGAATTCGCCAAGGACCTTTGAATTGAGCTCGTATGTGTAAAGCTCTTTCTTCTTCAGGAGGGTCAGGATGTAAATCCAGAGGTTGTCCTTGGTGATGCTAGTCTCGAACCTCTGTGACGGCGTTCTCATAATAACAATTTTGTTTTCCTACGTTAAAAAAGACTACCTTACGGCATAAACTATTTATATAGAAATAACCTATTTTATAGCATAAAATAGTGCTGATATAAATTAAATGTCGCCATTATCCAAGATGGACAAGCGACTTCAGCATAAAATTCAATGTGAGGTATATGGGAAAGCCGATAAAGATTGCGATTGCAGGCATAGGGAACTGCACAAGCTCGCTTATTCAGGGAGTGGAGTATTACAAAAACGTCACCGCTGGTGATGATCTGGTTCCGGGGCTGATGCATAATGTCCTCGGGGGCTACAAGATCAGCGACATAGAATTTGTCGCCGCCTTCGACGTTGACAAGAGAAAGGTAGGCAAGCCGCTGAACAAGGCAATTTTCGAAAAGCCCAACAACACGCTGGTGTTCCAGGAAAAGATTCCAA
The DNA here is from genome assembly GCA_016867675.1 of Candidatus Aenigmatarchaeota archaeon. Lineage (GTDB taxonomy): Archaea > Aenigmatarchaeota > Aenigmatarchaeia > QMZP01 > QMZP01 > VGIZ01. The sequence goes on from VGIZ01000020.1 coordinate 5,118, forward strand.
AATGGGGCAATGTCATAGTCCAGAAGGGGCCTGTGCTGGACGGGGTTGCCGAACATATGGCGGAGTATCCTGAAGATGTTTCATTCAGGGTGGACGAGAAGCAAAAACCTGTCGACGTGACAAAGGTGCTCAAGGAGAGCGGCGCCGAAATACTGATGAACTATATGCCCGTTGGCTCGCAAAAGGCAACAGAATATTATGTCCAAGCGTCGCTTGATGCAGGATGCGCCTTCATTAACTGCATGCCCGTGTTTATCGTTTCAGAACCGGCATGGGAGAAAAAATTCAGGGACAAAGGACTGCCATGCATCGGAGATGATATTTCGGCGCAAGTGGGCGCCACAATAGTCCATAAGGTTCTTGCAAAGCTTTTCGCTGACAGGGGTGTAAAGATAACTGGAACTTACCAATTGAATGTCGGCGGAAACACCGACTTCTTGAATATGGCAAGGCATCACAGGCTTGCAAGCAAGAGGATCTCGAAAACAGAGGCTGTTCAGAAGCAGTTGCCGTCTCCATTGCCGCCCGACAGGATACACATCGGACCCAGCGACTATGTGCCTTGGCTGAAGGACCAGAAGATATGTTTCCTGAGGATTGAAGGCGAAAAATTCGGCAGGGTGCCTACAAACCTTGAACTGAGGTTAAGCGTCGAGGACAGCCCGAACAGCGCGGGCTGCACAATTGACTGCATAAGGGCGGCAAAACTTGCCTTGGACAGGGGGACAAGCGGGGCTTTGACTTCAATATCAGCGTATCTTATGAAGCATCCACCGCAGCACTACCCGCCGGACCTTGCAAAGCAGATGATTGAAGAGTTTATCAAAGGGGAACGTGAGCGCTAGATTCCAATTTGAGCAATGTCTGCACGTAGTAAGGCATCTTTTCCAGAATCGTTTCGTCATTTTTGATCTTTATCAGGGCGGATATTATCTCAAGCGGCACGGCTATCTCATTTCTTCTAAAGTGTTCCATCTGCCTTTTGCTGTATTTGTTTTCTGTAAAATTGTTCACGCAAGTGGCTAAATTGAAATCTGTTCCTATTCGATTTTTCATTTCTTGTATCAATTCGCAGACAAAACCGGATTTCAGCCTGTGAAATCTGCTTATATCCAAAATACAAGACTTTAGTCGTGCCTGCTTGTCCGGACTGGAAAATCCTATGTTTCGGTAAAAATTTACTATTGATTTCTGGTTTGTTATCGTAAAATAGGTTGTATTTTTTCCAATGCTATGAGGCCTGCTTGCAATTCTTGAGCATGCAACACCGAAGCACTCAAGTAATTTTATTATTTGACTGAAAAAATCAATGCTGTTCTGCAAAAGATGTGAGCTCTTGTTCATGAACAAGGACATCTGAAATGCATGATGTCTTTTTGATTTTCTGAAGGGCATGCTTGCTTCAAAGCTGAAGAATGCCCTCAGGAATTGCCTCTTTATTTCATCATATCCGTTCATAATCCAATCAGGTATCAGGAAATTTTTCTTAGTCTTGTCACCAGCCGGCGCTCCGCACAAAATCAGTATCATTGCTATGCACGCATTGCTAATAACAGCCTTGTATGGTTGTTTTCTGTAAAAACCATATTTTGGATCGTATGCAATGACCTTGCCTTCAAATCCAAAAATATTCTTGCATGTTTTTATGAACCATTCACACTCTTCTTTGTTGCTTGAGTAGAGCACCACCTTTCTCGTCCTTGGACTTCCGACACCGGTGTACCAGTCTACATGTCCATCTGTCATCAGTGCGGCAACTACTGAAGCCAGTTCTGGCGACGGGTAAATCGGGAGAAGTTTTTTGGCAAGCTCCACTGACTTCGGTCTCATATTCGGAAACCTTGCAATCATGCCGTCATATGTTACAATTGGCTGCATGATAACGATTTTCGCAAGACGCTTATATGTCTAACGGAGGGACTATGCCGGTATGCCGCTAGACGTGTATAGTCAGACACTCAGCCATGCCGCTATAAAATCAGACAGCAGAAGAGTTCATCGCGGGCACGAGGGAAAGATGATATTTTAGTATGGCCTGTAAGTCGTGCCGTAGCCCGGGTTCTGCTGCGGCCTGTACTTGTTCGGATACTCTATGTCGGTCTTGACGTCAAAGCTCGTCTTCTTGAAGAGCTTGAAAACGTTGTAGGGGTCGGGTATGTTGCTCAGCCTGTAGGGCGTCTGGTACGGGCCGTGCTTTCCATAGGAGATTGTGCCTGCGGTGAATATGCAGATGGTGCCGCTGGATTTTGCGAGCAGCTTGTCCCAGACGCTGATGTTGCATTCCACGTTGGTTATCTGGTCGTAGTCAACCGTCTTGAAGTCGCGGCCAATCAGCCCGCTCTTGATTATCACGCGCTTGTCCGTGACAGCATATTCTATGTACCTGTAGACGAGCCAGCTGTAGAGCGGGCCGCCGAACACCATTATCAGGCCCACCCAGAAGTGGGGCACAACCAGCATGAGCAGCTGCCCTGACAATATAGCCATTGCCAATATGGGCACGAAAAAGAACAGGCCGATAAGCGTGACAACCGTGAATGCCATGACGAAGGGCCAGAAGTTCGGCTTGCCGCTCCAGAGCACGCGCTCGTTCGCGTCAAGCACCTGTCTCAGTTCTTCCATGGTTCTTTTTGTGTTTTCAAGCTTTTAAGCAGCCTCTATACTATTGTAACAACATAGTCGGAACAGGAAAGGAATTATGAAATTCTCGGAGTTCG
>VGIZ01000021.1 GCA_016867675.1 Candidatus Aenigmatarchaeota archaeon
TCACGGTCGGCGTGGTGAGGACAATCGGCACAGCAGAACCTGCGAGGGGCGGGCTCACGAAGGTTGCGCTCCGCCTTCCTGTCTGCGCGAGCAGGGGCGACCGCGCAGCCATCTCCCGCCAGGTCATGGGACGATGGAGGCTCGTCGGTGTCGGGGAGATTGCGTAAATCCAGTTACCGATGAAAATCAGTATTTGCTTACGATTTCCTGGAGACATTTCAGAAACTCTTGGGTGTCGACGAAATAGTTAAGCTTTCGTTTTGCGCGGTCATATTTGATATGAAAAATGTGAAAATTGACTGAAGCTGTTCATTTTGCGCGGTAATGATGTTCAAAATACTTTCTGAGCAGAGTTGGACGTTATAACGCCGTTCTGGGGCATGTGGCCGCATTGTGCTGTTTCGCAGGGATAACGCCGTTCTTCCCGTATTTTAACAGAAACATATTTAAACAGGTGAATATATTAATATGAATTAGGCGTTTGAGGAGGGATTGAAATGGCTGCTTCAACAGGACTTATGAGAAGGGTTGAGGGCATGAAGTTCAGGATGGACACCGAGGGCTCGCATGTGGACAGCTACGTTGAGGTTGAGAACCAGGCAGGCGCCAGGCAGAAGGAGAGGATAACCATAACAGGCGTCAAGGGCGTGCACTCCACCACGAGGATTGCGCAGAGGATGAGGGACAGCAGGGGCATGTTCATCGTGAGCCTGAAGGACGTCGCCAAGCATGAGGAGCTGAGACCCTGCCTTGAGAGGATAAAGAAGGACTGCAGTGACCACGGCTACGACATGGCCATGGTGGACAACGAATGGGTGCTCATGCTGCCCAAGGACGCGGGCATAGAGCTGGAAACTGACTAACTACTCTGGCTTGCAGCCAGAGGTTTAATTTATATCAATCATTCTACCTTTTGGCGCTCCGGGTGGCACGGCATCCAACGGGCTATCCGGAGTCTCCATTCCCTTTTATTTCTTCACTCCAAGCACTACCTATGACAGCCGACAGGCGCATGATGAAGGCAGTGGTTTCTCCGAATTTTGATGCAGTCGTTGGTCTGGTTCCTGAATCCCTTGACAACGGCATGGTTTACAGGATGGGCGGCAGGGAATACATCAAATGCGGAACTGGCGGAATCGGCGGGGAGTTTGTCGCAATCCTCAAGGAGTTCAGCGACAAAGATGCCTACCCGTTCCCTGTGCAAAGGACAGGGTTTGACATCAAGCCGGTCAAATGACGCCTGCTGCGTTTTTATTTCTTCCTGCGAAGTCATTGGCATGGCATCAGACAGGAGAATGGTCAGGGCTTTGCTCGCCTCCACGCATATTGTTCTTGGTTTTGTGGAGGATTCTGTGCTGGGCGTCACATACAGGCTCAATGGGATTGAATACATAGCGTGCGGAAGCTCTGTGCGGGATGGTGAGAGGGTGCTGCTCAGGCATCTCCACGAGGGCACAGAACATCTTTATCCCTTTCCCATGCAAAGGACAGGATTGGAAATAGAACCAGTGACAGATTAAACAACCCTTCCCGCGCAGAGGGCTGAGTCTGTCCTTCCCGACTCGCCGTTGATGATGTCATAGTCTATCCTGACAAGCGTGCTGCTGAAGGGCTGGCCCGGCGCGACAGCGAGGGGCTTTGCCCTGATTATGAAGGCATCGCCGGGCTGGATGTTGCCCTGGCTGACAAGCGGGCTGCTGTCAGCAACAGAGCCCGCCATTATGCCCGTGACCATGACAGGCCTGTTGCCGTTCAGGAGCTGGAGCGTGTAGCCGTCTGCCGTGGCTTTCTGGTCCGCGAAGGAGAAGTAGCGGAAGCCTGCGCAGTAGTTCTGCTCAACCCCGCCCAGCACGAACATGCCTATGGCAAGGAGCAGTATCCCTATGAGCGCCGCAGGCAGCAGCAGCCAGCCGTGGCTTATCATGTATTCGGAAGGGAAGCGCATAATCCTTCTTTGCTTCGCGTGAATAAATCCGTGATGGCGGGGCGAAACAGGAGGGAGGCTGCGGCCCGCAGGGGCTGCAGCCACTAGTGACTACAAACCCGCGAAATGTAGTCACTATATCGTTTGCTCTGATTTTTATATTATCCGATATATTATATCGGATATATAAATTTATAAACTATCCGATATATTATATATCATGATGATGAACCGGAGGCTTTACGAGAGGATTGAGCGCAAGAAGAAGGAGCTGGACTCCCTGAGGCCGCTGCCGAAAACAGCGCTGGAAAAACTCAGGAAGCAGTTTGCCATAGAGCTGGCCTACAACTCCAACGCCATAGAGGGCAACACGCTGACGCTGCGGGAGACGAGGCTCGTCATAGAGGAAGGCATAACCATAGGCGGCAAGCCGCTGCGGGAGCATTTCGAGGCCATAAACCACCAGAAGGCGTTTGAGCTCCTTGAGGGCTTGGTGAGGGGGAAAGGCATGGACGAGCAGACGATAAAGGGCGTGCACAGGATAATCTTATCAAGGATAGACGACGAATACGCGGGCAAATACAGGGATTTGAATGTCCGCCTACTCGGCGCGATAAAGAGCCCGCCAAGGTCTGAGAAGGTGCCCTACCTGATGGAGAGGCTGGTTGAAAAAATCAACAGGAACCCTGACAGGCTGAATGACATAGAGATGGCGGCGTATATCCACTACGGGCTGGTTGAAGTGCACCCGTTCGTTGACGGCAACGGCAGGACAGCAAGGCTCATGATGAACCTCTTCCTTATGAGGCACGGGTATCCCATAACCATGGTGCTCAGGGTGGACAGGAAGAAGTACTATGACTGCCTGAGGAAGGCTGATGAGGAGGATATGAAGCCTTTCTGCGACTTCATCGGCAGGTGCGTGGAGCGCAGCCTTGACCTCTACCTGGACGCCTTCAAAGGCGGCGAGGACTTCATAACACTGGCGCAGGCAGCGAAGGGCACGCCTTACTCGCAGGAATATCTGAGCCTGCTGGCAAGGAAGGGGAGGATTGAGGCCGTCAAGATAGGCAGGAACTGGCACATCAAGAAGGGGGCGCTGGACAGGTACATGAACGAGAAGAGATAGCCCTTTTGCCGCAGGCGCATCCGCGCAAAAATTGCTGGGCTTGAGCGATGGAAAATGAAAAGGCAGGTCTTACTTCTTCTCCGCCTCTTTCGTGAGCTCGTCCACGCGGGACCTTATCAGCTTCTCTATCTCTCCCGAGATGGTCAGCTCCTTGAGTACGCAGAGCGCCTTGAACTTCAGAAACAACTCCTTGCTGACTTCAATGGTTGTTGTGATGGTTTCCTGACCCTCTCCCTGTTCAGCCATATGCGTATTCTTGGCTATGCGCTTTTTAAATGTTCCGCTATTTTCCTGTCTGCCTGTGAAAATGTGCTGTTTTAGGGCGGTTTTTCGGGAAACAGCAGGGAAACGGCGCCCGAAAACCTGTATCTCCATTCCTCGGGTGGGTGGAACGCCATCTCTTCTTCAGTGAAGAAAAGCCCCAGCTCGTACTCCGCCCGATGGGGGTCGGCTGCATGAATAATGTTCCTTACGCTGTATTGGTCTTTTATTGCCAGTTCAATCGGGCATGCTGCCGCAAAATCAAACCTTATCGTGCCAGGATGGCATTTCAGGGGGTCTGGATTTTCGCCCGCAACCCTTCTCAGGACTCTTGCGGCATCAGGGCCGTAAACCGCCATCGGCACAGACTCGCCTGATGTGATATGCTCAACCAGCCACCTTCTTACTTCGGGTCCGTGCCTGGTTTCCAAATCCCTGTCATAAAGCTTCATCGCTGTCTCTTCCGGAACCACAAGCCTCTTCTCGGCAACTATCACAAGCCCTGTTCTTGTTATCCTGTATTTGATTTCATCCCCGAAGCCAAGCTTCTGGGTCTCCGGCTTCAGCAGCCCGAGCGTCCTTTGCGTATAAGGATTTTCATCTGCCATAATCCACCAGAACCCTAACCCTCTTGCGCCGCCCCTGAAGGCTTTTCCTGTTTCAGGTGTTCAGGCAGTTCCAATCCGAGTTCCTGCCAGAGGTTGAACCGCACAATGTTATCGCACATGCCGTCGTCGGGTATGCCTTCGCCCAACCAGAGAATAGGGTTATATGCATCCATGCCTATGCCCGCCGAATCCGCAGAGACCTCGCCCTCTGGCAGCTGCTGCATTCCATACCTTTCTTTTAGATTCAGCCCTCTGTAAATTCTGATGGACTCCTCGGCGAATGCCTTTCTTTCGCCAATGGTTAGCTCCCTGCACCGCGCAAGAAGATATGAAATCTCTGCGAGCAGCTTGGCATCATAGCTGTCCGCGAGGTTTTGAAGTTTTTGGTAGGCTTCCCTGAGCATTCCGGTGCTCGGCTGATCTACGGTTTCATGCATTATCCCCAGAATAGTTCCAGCAATCTGACGTCCCTGCAGCGACATAGCTCTCAGCATGTCATTGGCAGCAAGTTTTAAAAAGGGATGCCGCTTTTGATGCTCCGGGCTTGATTATGGATATTTGGGCTGGAATTGTCGGCTGTGTTTTTGATGCAAACACATTGCGTTTGTTGCTGGTGCGCTGCCGCAGAATGAGGGCAGACAAAATCCCATGGCTGCTGGCTGTGCAGCTATCTGCACAGCCTTTCCCTGTCCGAGAAGAGGTAGGAGACCTTGCTCAGCAGGTCTGCTGCCTCGGTTGCCCTCTGCAGCATGACAGGCAGGCTGCTGTCCAGGGCAGCCTCCCTCAGCTGCTCGGAAAGCCTCACGATGGTCGCCGAGTTCCTGATTATCTGCATGTCCTTGTCTATTATCTCCCTTATGATGTGCGACTTCGGGAACTTCCAATCAACATAGCTTGAGCCAACCTCGTCCCTGAAAATCTCCACGTCGTCCTTGAGGTTCCTCATAGCCCTCTCCAGGTCTGCGCCGCGCGGCCCCCTGAGGAAATCGGAAGCCAGATGGGCGTTCTCCGCAGCCCTGTCCAGCCGCGCCTGCAGCACCCTGCACAGCTCCTTGTGGGTGGCTGCCGCGTCCCTCTCGTCAGCATAGCTGTAGAAGCCGAGGGTTGCCTTTATCTCATTAACGTAGTTCATGCTTTCGCCGCTCGCCTTGTCCCAATCGGTTGGCATGATATGATATTGGGCTCTTGGGGTTAAAATGCTTCCTTCGAGAGTGGCTTAAGATTTAAGTTCTGGGTTTAATTGAAAATCATGAACCGTTCGCTATCTCTTCTGAAGCATTGCATGCCCTGCGAAGCCAGGTGCTGCAAAACGAGCAAACTTATAGGCTCGCCCATACTCTCCGAGAATGAAGTCAAAGCCATAGGGAAAAGTTACTCGCATGTCTTTAAGAAAGTTATTTTGCCTTCAGGTAAAAGCTACTATGTCATCAAGCACCGTGGCGGGGGCAGGTGTTTTTTCCTAAGCAGTAAAGGCCGGTGCATAATCCAGGATAGAAAGCCTCTGGACTGCCTGTGCTACCCGCTCAAATATGTATACAGCGGGAGGGGTATGCAGCTCGTGATTGATGAAGGCTGCCCTGCTGCTGCAAAACTGGACAATAAATTTGTTGAAGATGCAAAAACCACAGCCATGAAACTGATAAAGAATTTCGACAAATCAACCTACATTCATTGGCTGAACAACTATGCTTACTGGTGCAAAAAACCAAAAAGGTTTGGCGCTAGATGAACAGCGGCGCCAGCATGGGTCATGTCGGCGGGTGGTATCCTACTCCTCAAATCCCAGATACCCCTTCTGCCGCAGCACGGTGGTGCGGACGCCGCTATGCATATGTTCAGCAGCAGACCATCTGCGGGACAGGGGACGGCACGGTTATCTCCCTCGCCTGGCCTGCTGCAGCGAGAAGTATCTTTATCAGCGCGTATTCCTTTCCCTGGATGACACTTATTGAGGCTGCCTTGGCCTCCTCCAGGAAGGACTTCTTCAGGCCGAACTTGCCTATGAAATCAGAAGCCTTCATTATCTCGACGCCCACTATCATGCCGCGGCTGGAGTAGTCAATGACAAAATTGTCAAAGTCAATGCTGTCGCTGGCGTGTTCCTTGGTGTGCACAAAGAGTATGTCATTCTCCCTGTCGTAGTCTATTTTCGCTTCCTTTGCCATTTTCTCACCCACTTCAGCCTCTTGGATGATATTATATGGGAGGTTATTACATTTAAGTCTGTTCCGACGAAGCTTATAACCACCTTGAGGGACTTCCTTTTGCTTATGGAGAAGAAAAGCTCGTACTTCTCCCCGGGGTATTTGTCAGGCTCATACTGGAAACGGCTCAGCTTCCTGGGGTTCTTCAGGTTCTCGACAATGCTGCTCTTGTCAATCATTCTGGCGGCAATCTTGGATTCGGCATGTTCCGTGAAATCTATTTTCCCTGCCTGCGCGAGCCTTTCCTGCATCTCTGTCATGTCAGTTATGACCATGAGAATATTTGGAGTGCTGGTATAATATGCTCTGGGAACTAATCATCAACTACGCCTCAAAACCCAGATGCCTCCTCTGGCGGAGGACTATGACGCGGATGCCTGCCCCCCTGAGCCGCGCCTTCAGCGTCTTGTCCATTGTGCAGACAATCATGCCCTCCCGCTTGGCTATCCGTCTGATAGATTCATCCGCGTGTTTTGTTTTTCCGGAAGGGATGACCTTAACCCCTTCTTTCTTGAGGAGCAGTAACGCCACTCTGGCCTGCGAACCTGCCTTCCCGCGACCTTTGGCAATCTTTTCCAGCTCCTTGACCGAAAGCTCTGAAACAAAGAAGTCAGACGGGCCGAAGCCGCGCAGCTGCTCGTATACATCCACGCGGAACTGCGCAGGTATCATCAGGAAGTTGGTGTCAAGGAGGAATTTCATCAATATAATTTGTAAAGCGGTCAATAATATACCATGGTTGTGCTTTCAGGGTATTGCAAGTCATGCAACCTGTGCTGCAGGAACACCTTTGTCCTGCCCGAGGAGAAGGATGCGATAGCCTCCAGGCTCGGGCTGCTGGGCAGGAGAAAGCTCAAGCCCGTCGGAAGCCACTTTATCATTGACGCTGACCCGTGCCCGTTCCTGACGGAGAGGGGCTGCTCCATATACGAGGAGCGGCCGCTGTGCTGCGCCTCTGAAACGAAGTTTCAGGACGCGCCCGAGAGCTTTGCTCTCGGTAGCGCCGCGTCTTCCCCCTTGTCCTGCGCTCCAGCGACGGCAAGGCATTCCGATGGGAAGTCTCGGATGAATGCCCGCTGAAGCGCAGCATCAGCAGGGACTACGAAAGGAAGGCCGAGAAGGAAGGCGCGAGGCTGCTGGAGTACCACAACAAGATGCTGCCTCCGTGAATTCGCTTTTAAACTGCCCCGAACAAACTATTTACATGGCAAAAGCAAGGGCAAAGGCTGGTTCTAGGAAAGCAAAGCTTGCAGGGCGTGCAAAGAAAGCCAAACCAAAACCTATACGGAAGGAGAAGCTGCCCAGGGAGAAGCCGTCCATAAGGCTCGGCCCGGCTGAGGAGAAGAAGGCGCCGAAGATGGACATGTCTGCTGTAAAGAGGCGGGTGGAGCAGGAGCTCAGGGAGTTCCATGCGGCGCATGAGGGTTCGGGCGCGGTTCCAGCGAAGATAAGGGCGCAGGACAGGCATGTTGACCTGGAGCACATGAAGGGCGAGATAGAGAAGAAAATCAGGGGCAGCGGCTTCGGGCACAAGGACATCAAGGTTTCTGCAAGGAAGACCCTTCTGATGCCGGCAGGCAAGCTGGAGACCATCGAGAGCGGCGTA
>VGIZ01000022.1 GCA_016867675.1 Candidatus Aenigmatarchaeota archaeon
TCTCCATAAACGATTGCACTCTCATCGGAGCCGAGGTTGCATGCCGCCACTGCCTTGCAATTGAGTTTTGCTGATAAGATGCCGGAAGCCTCCCTCGCGGTCATCCCTATGTCCAGCAGGACAAGCGTGTGAAGCCCTGCCTTCTGGTTGGCCTTTATGGCGTCAAGGATGCTCTTCTCAAACGCGCGCGTGAGCGTGACAGACCTGCCGAACTTGTAGAGGGAAAGTCCTGTCTCCGCGGCAGCTGTCAGGATGCTGGAGCCGTGGATGACCTTCACAGGCACGCCTGCCTTGCGTGCCTCCGCGACCAGCGTGATGTGCGTTGTGGCGTTCAGCGCGTCCCCGCCTATCAGAACTCCGACATCACAATTCTTTGCTTCCGTAATCAGTTTTTTGGACTCGTTCTCCAATCCCGCCCTTGGAAGTTCAGCGACCTTTTTCCCGATTAGCTTCGACAGCTTGTCGGCGCTGACACTGATGTTGTCAGTGTAGCGCTCAAGGTAAAGCCTTCCGCACTTCCTCGCAGCCTCCAGCGCCTTCAGCGACATGTCCTTCTCGTCATGCAGCCCTATGGAAATGAGGTAGAGCATAGAAATGCGTTAAGGAGCGCGGGTTTAAATGCCTGCAGCCTTGGCTTCCTGCTCCCTGAGCTGCTTCACAACCCACGGCATGAGCCCGCCTGCATCAAGCAAGTGCTGCATGAAATCCGGAATCGGGTGCGCCCTGTAGGTTTCGCCCTTCGTTTCATTTGTTATGACGCCGGCTCCTGCGTCAATTGACAGCAGGTTGCCCTCGCTTATCCTGTCAACAGCATCCGGGCACTCTATTACAGGAAATCCCATGTTGTACGAGTTCCTGAAGAATATCCTTGCGAATGAGCGCGCGACAACATACCTTATCCCCGCCGCCTTTATCGCTATCGGCGCGTGCTCCCTGCTGGAGCCGCAGCCGAAGTTCTCCCCTGCCACGATGTAGTCGCCTGCCAGCTCGCCGGCATCCCTCGCGGCCTTGAATGCCGCATGGTCTGTGTCCTGCATGCAATAGCTTCCAAGAACCTTGGGGTCAGAGGTGTTGAGGTATCTGGCAGGTATTATGACATCCGTGTCCACGTTGTCGCCGAAAACCCACGCCCTTTTCATGTTGCCCCCGGATTCATTCAAACTATTTCACGACACCCTCGGCGATGGCGTCGCCGATGCCTGTTGTCCCCAGCCCGCTTTCTTCAACGTCCCTTGCGGACAAGCCCTTCAGCCTCCCTCCTGACAGGAGGTCGGCCATAGATGTCCTTATTCTCGCGGACATACCCGAGAATGCGTTCATAAACACATCACCATCTTTCCCGTTTTCGTGGAATCTCCTTTCCTCCCTTTCCCCAAAATACTCCAGCATCATCCTGCCCGCCTCTATTGCAGCAAGCGGGTTTATGACGTTCCTGCCTGTGTATTTCGGCGCAGAGCCGCCGATGGGCTCGAACATTGAGACGCCTTCAGGGTTTATGTTCCCGCCCGCGACGATTCCCATGCCGCCCTGTATTATGGCGCCCAAATCCGTTATTATGTCGCCGAACATGTTTTCCGTGACTATGACGTCGTAATCCTCGGGATTCTTCACCATCCACATGCAGCACGCATCAACATGGTTGTAGTCCCTTGTGATGTCAGGATACTGCTCCCCCATATCATCAAACGCCCTCTTCCAGAGGTCGCCGCAGTTGGTCAGGACGTTCGTCTTGTGCACAAGCGTGAGCTTCCCGGGTTTCCCGTAACTCTTTCTCTTTTTTGCAGCCTCAAAGGCATACCTCAGGCACCTGTCCACGGTCGGCCTGTCATAAACCATGGTCTGGGTTGCAATCTCCCTTTGCGTCCCCCTGCCCGTCACGCCGCCGTGCCCTGTATAAATGCCGCCGATGTTTTCCCTGACAACGACAAAGTCAATGTCCCCGGGCCCCTTCCCTGCCAGCGGGCACAGAACGCCTGGATAGAGCTTTACAGGCCTCAGGTTTATGTACTGGTCAAGGTCAAATCTCGCCTTCAGCAGTATCCCCTTCTCCAGAATGCCGGGCTTTACATCAGGGTGCCCGATGGCTCCCAAAAGGATGGCATCATGCCTGCGCAGCTCTTCAACAGCCGAGTCCGGGAGCGTTTCGCCTGTTCTGAGGTATCTCTCGCCTCCGAAATCATATTCATGGAAATCAAAATGCGTGCTGCCGGGAAACCCGCCGAGCACAGACTGGAGGGCCTTCAGAACCTTTACAGCTTCCCTGACAACCTCAGGACCTGTCCCGTCGCCGGGTATGACCGCTATGCTGTAGCCCGTCTGACGCCTGTATGCCATCTGCGCACCATCCTTCTGACAAAGAATTGAGAGTAAATCTTTTAAGGCTTTGCGCCTGCAAAAATTGGTTATTTATGCTTTCGCAACCATAATATAATGCAATATGGCAGCTGCCTATTCCCTAGGCAAGCCAAATCTTGCTGGTTCTGACACAGATTCCGACACATTTTCCTGCCTTCTTGCATCTAGGCCGCCTGTGCATGACGTCAGGCAGGGCATCAGGTACTTCCTGTCAGAAGGCGAGGAGTACGATGAAATTGCCAAACAACTTTTTGATGATGGGGAACGCGGCTCTTTCCAGCATCAGTTTTATGAATGGCAGAGGGAGCCTGCAGCCTTCCAGCACGGCACAAAGATGCTTGCCGGATACATAGACGAGCACTACGGCGGCGATGTGGATGCGTTTTTTGAAGAGGTGGAGCTGCACACCAGCAGGGTTCTTGAGCTGGCTCTCAGGGGCACGGGCGGCCGCTGGCTTGACGAAATGCCGCTTAGGGCAAGGATGCTTTCCTACAGCCACGCCGCGAACCATGTGCTGAGGGGCGAGCCGCTCGACGATTTGCCGCTGTGGGGCGATGTTTTCTTGGTTGCGCACGACATATGGGAAAAAAGCGGCTGCGAAGATGCCATAGTCAACTGGGCTGCCGCCAGTTATGTGGTTGTCAGCGACACAGCCCACGTAACATATAAGCACACCGGCTGCCAGGATGCCGAGATGAACTGGTTTGTCAGCCAGGGAATGGTCATGGAGGACATCGAGAGGCAGCATGCGCTGAGAAGGCAGGGCATGGAAGGCGTGACCGCAAAGGCTGCATGACGTCACTTATGCAGCATCAGCATGTGCTACTGAGTTCTGCAGAACTCAGGCACGCCAGTGCAAACCATGTTTGCACGTTGTGAGAACTGCAGGTTCTCACCGCCATGAGCATCCTGCTCATGAGCGCAACAGGCATTTATTATGGCATATCTGCCGAGGCAACATCTTTGTTCAGCGCCTCAGCATTATCTTTATGATGTCGCCGTCCTTCAGCTCATAGTCGGCTGCGACGCGCAGCCTGGTGCGCGCGTTGACGGCTGCGACGAACTTCTCGGCGAAGTCGGTGTGTATCATGCCCGCCAGCTGGCGAGGGGTCGTGCCCGCAGGAACAAGGTATGCGTCGGGAAGCACGTGCCCCTTGCCGCTTCTGAAGTGCGTCTCGTCCTCCACAGGATAGACCACGCGCATGCCGAGCAGGCGGAAGACAGCCTGATTCAGGCATTGCTGCACGCCTGTTGAGCCGAACCTCTTCAGCACCCTCTCGCTTATGATTTCCAGGGCCTTCATCTTGCGCGGCTCCAGGTCGGGTTTTATCAGCTTGAACTCCTTCGCGCCAGGGACGTATTCAATGTCGCCCTCGCGCTCAGCCTTCCTCAGCGCCAGCTCGCACTCGGCAGAGCACGGCACAGACTCAACCTCGGTCTCCTTCAGCCTTGCCAGCCCTTTCTCTGCTTCAGGCATATCAACCTTGTTCGCTGCGATTATCATGGGCTTAGCCTTCTTCCTCAGGATGCTGACAAACCTCAACATATCATCGTTGCTGGGGTTTCCGGATATGTCCACATGCCTCATCGCCGCCTTGACATCCTCGTGCGTTATGCCCAGACCGCTCAGCTGCTTGTATATGACATCATCCAGTTTCTGGTGCGCGGCTTCGGCCTTCCTCTTGAGAGTGTCGTAGTTCTTCTTGAGGATGCCGAGCATCCAGAAGTCAATCTCCTCCTCAAGGAACAGCACATCCTCCATGGGGTCGTGCGTGCCCGGCGGGCATGGGTTGCCGCCGCTGTCAGTCCCTCCTGAAGCGTCAACTACATGAACAAGCGCGTTGGCTTCCATGATATCGGACAGGAACTGGTTGCCCAGCCCCCTGCCGAGGTGCGCGCCTGGCACAAGCCCAGCTATGTCAATGAGCCTGACAGGAATGAGCCTCGTCCCATTCACACACCTTGAGTTCTGGGGCTGGCATTTCACGCCCAGCTGCCTGCACGGGCACGGCGCGGTCACGTAGCCCACGCCCTTGTTGGGCTCTATGGTCGTGAATATGCGGTTGGAAATCTCGGCGTCAACAAGCGTGGCTGCGCTAAACAATGTTGTTTTTCCAGTATTCGTCTTGCCTATGATGCCGATTTGCATAACAACACTGCTTAGAATTGGCGGGCTATTTAAAATCTTTTCCTGAGCAGCTCTTTCAATGCGCCATACTCGGCCGGTATGGTGTCGTAGCTCTCAGGTCTATCATCAAGCCCTCTCATGCTCGCGGGAATGTCAGGCTCGAAGCCGAGCTCCTCCATTATAACTTCCGGGAACTTTGCCGGATGGGCGGTTTCGATGGAAACGTAAGCAAGTCCGTCTCTGTTCGCAGGTGCAATCTCTTCCAAGGCAGCCCAACCCACAGCGCCATGCGGCTCAAGAAGAAGATTGTGCTCTTCCCAAGCCCGCCTTATCGTATCTCGCGTCAGCTCGTCGCTTATGCTCGCGGATTTTATTTGCCTTCTCATGGAGTCAATATGCCTTGGCTTCTCTGTCATGGCGCCATCGTTATCCATGTGTCCGCCGAACATATCCACAATTCTCGCAAGATTGCTGGGATGGCCCACGTTCATGGCGTTGGAAATGCAATTTCTGGATGGCGCTATCTTTTCGTAATTGCCCGTTTCAAGAAATCTGGGAAACTCATCGTTCTCATTCACTGCGGCTATATACAATTTTGCGGGGAGCCCCATTCCGCGGGCGATAAGACCCGCTGTCAGGTCGCCGAAGTTTCCTGATGGCACGGAGAACACAGCCATCCCGCCGTCGCGCGAAACCCTGCCGTATGCGTGGAAGTAATACACGGCCTGCGGAATCAGCCTGCCCACGTTTATTGAATTGGCCGACGAGAGAGGAAGATATTTCAAGTCGTCGTCGGAAAATGCCGTTTTCACCATGGCCTGGCAGTCGTCAAACTTTCCATTAACCGAAACGGCTGTTATGTTGCTGCCGAGAGTGGTCATCAGCTTCCGCTGCCTGTCTGTTATCTCCTGCTCAGGGAAGAGCACGACCATCTTCACTCTTGGTTTGTTGTAGAAAGCCTGCGCCACGGCGCTGCCTGTGTCGCCGGAGGTTGCAGTCAATATCACAAGCTCTTTGCCTTCCTGCTGGAGGTAATGTGGAACCATCCTTCCCATCATCTGCGCGGCAAAGTCCTTGAATGACGCTGTTGGTCCTCTGTCAAGGCGCATCACATATCTGCCGTCGCGTCCATTAACCGCTTCTACAGGAACATCAAACGTGTAGGCATCATCGCACATACCCCTCAGCTCCTCAAGCGTGAGGCAATCCCCGACAAGTTGCTTCATGACGTTCGCGGCGAGTTCGGGATAGCTCATGTCTCGCATTGACGCCATGAAATCTCTGTTAAAAATGGGATAGAACTCAGGCACATACAGCCCCCTGTCTGGCGCCTGGCCCCTCAACAGGGCCTCCCTGAATGTGACGCTGGGCGACCGCCTGTTGGTGCTGCGGTATAGAAGCTGGGCCATACTCATAAATGAATGAAAACAATAAAAACCCATGGAGGGGGAAGGTTCGGTCATCAGGAACCGCGAAGCCCTGACAGAGGAGTTCCTGCCCGAGCGCATGTTCAGCCGAGACGGGCAACTTCAGCAGATGGCGCAGTGCCTCGCGCCGATCGCTGGCGGGAGCAGTCCGCGCAGCATGATGCTTTATGGCCCGCCAGGGACAGGCAAGACCTGCATGTCGCGATACGTCCTGTCCCAGCTTTCAGAGCAGGCGTCATTCCATCATGCCTACGTCAACTGCTGGAACTTTGAGACAAGGTTCAAGATACTCTTCTCCATACTCCAGAAGATTGGCGCTGACCCGAGCAAGCACCGCGTGGGCACGCCCATAGACGAGATAATAGAGGCGCTGGCGAGGAAGGCGAGGAGCAGGCAGCTCGTCGTCATCCTTGACGAGGTTGACCGCGTCAGCGACGAGAAGGCTGTCTATGACCTGGTTGAGCTTGGCGCGTGCGTGATAATGATAGCCAACAACGAGACAGCGACCTACAAATGGGACCCGCGCATAAGGAGCCGTCTGTCGTCGGCGGAGCGGATAGCCTTCCCGAAATACAGGCACGACGAGCTGGAGGGCATACTCAAGGACAGGGCTGAATGGGCTCTCATGCCCGGCAGCATAAGCCTGAAGGAAATCGTAAGGATTGCCGAGCGCGCCAGCGGCGACGCGCGCGCAGCAATCGCGGCGCTGCGCGCAGCTGCTGAGAAGGCAGAGGCCGCTGGTGCGGGCAAGGTCACGGCTGACATGCTGTCCGAGCCTTCGGGGAGGAAGGACAGGCAGGCTGAGCTCAACAGGTTCCAGATTGCCGCAGTGACGCAGCTCAAGAAAGGCCCGCTCCCGTCGGGCGAGCTGCTGGAGCTGATAACCAAGATGACAGGCGAGCCTGTTGCCGAGCGCACCTTCCGCAAGTACATGGAGGAACTGGTCAGGCTTGGCATGGTGCGCGCCGAGGGCGAGGGAAGGTGGAGGAGGTATTCAGTTTCCTAGCGGCATCGCATGCCGCTATGCAGCGCCGCAGCATGCTTTTGTTTTGGTCTAGCGGCATGGCTGAGGAACCGTCCTCAGATGCCGCTAGCATGCGATTTTGGTTCCTAGCGGCCCTACCGGCACGCTCCCTCCGTTAAGCATATACATGCCTCAAGAGAAGCCTATTTGTTAAGTTCATGCCGACCCTTGAACTTACCCTCCATGCACCGACTGGCCGCAGTCGGGCATGTCGCGCTTCAGCCTGCTGAAGTGCGCAACAGCCGATGAAGCGGGCCGACGACCCGTCCGAGGCTATCAGTCACGCGCCCCCTCGGGGGCTTCATGATAATATGGCATAAACCGATACCTCGCATTAACCAAAAGAAACAAGCGAGTCCGATATTAAAAGGGAGGCGAGACATATGGAAGACCTTGAAAACTGGCTGAGGGAGATACTCAGGAGCAGGGAGCGCAACGATATGGACTGGTTCTTGAACAGGCCCAGCCTGCGCCACGCCCGCGAGCGCGAGATGGAAGAGCTGGCGTGAAAGAGTTTTTATTTACCACCAAACATCTCTTTAATTTTAAATCCAAATAATCTCCACATCTCTTTATCTCTTTCAACAGCCTGGTCAAGATGACCATCACTTAGTATATGTGTAAAAAATGAGATTGCTCCCACTATAGTTACAAGTATT
>VGIZ01000023.1 GCA_016867675.1 Candidatus Aenigmatarchaeota archaeon
GCATTTATTTCACCCAGATGCAGTACTTGCCCGGCGCTGTGATGCCCATGACCTTGGCGACCTCGGAGTTCGCGGGGTCATTCACGACGACAAGCCCCTTCCAGCTGCGCGAGAACTGCGCCTCCCTGCATACAGGGCATGTGCTGCCTGTAACAAACCGCCTGCAGTTCTTGCAAACCTTTTCTTTCGTTGTCATGTCCTTTCACCTTGCCCTTGTTGACGGACTCGCTTGGCAATCTTGGTCAATGCGAGGTTTTATCATTGCGCCTCAAACCCGTTTAGCATTTGGCGAAAAGTCATCGCCCGAATGAATGGCTGCTGGTATTTTCGGGAGCGACCTTTCACCCAAATCGTTTTGTTTTATCATCAACTTAATCCTTCGCATTAGCCAAATGAAACACGCGATTCGTTGGCTACGCGTCCATCAGCTTCTTCCGTTCCTTCTTGCCTGACGCAGCCTTCCTGCCCCTTCTTTCGCCGCCCTCGGCTCTGCCAGCGCCCTCCTTGACAGGCTTCCAGTCGACGTTGCCGAGTCCGGGTTGTCGTGTGGTAAGGCCAATCTTGTACTGCTTGAAGCCCATGGAAACCGAAATGATGCGCGCCTTGACCGTGTCGCCGACCTTCAGCGTCCTCTTGCTCTCCCTGCCGACGAACATCATGCCCTTCTCGTCATAGGAGACGAAGTCATTCATCAGCTGCGACACATGGACCATGCCGTCCATGGGCCCCATGCGCACGAAGACGCCAAACTCGGTCACATCAATGACATCGCCCTTGACAATCTCGTAAAGCTCGGGGATGTACGTGAGCATCTCAAATTCCACGGGGAACTGGATGGAGCCGTCACCAGGCAGTATCCTGCCCTCGCCTATGCTGTGGACCGCTGTCACAGCCAGCGCCACGCCGAAGCTCTTGTCTATGGTGCCGCCCCACTGGGAGTCAAGGCTCTCCCTGACAGCCTCCTCGGTGTCCTTGCCGAACATCTTCGGGTGGACCTTCACCTTGTCCCTGATTTTCATCAGCTTGTACATACAGCCTTTCGCCTTATTCTTCTTGACGGACTCGCTTTATTATCTTGTTGTATGCGGGGTTTCAGCGTTTCGCCTTCCCCTCGCTCCTCAATCATTGCAGAATTACTATAATAAAGGCAGACGGTATTTATACCTTTCGTCCAATAGGTATTATTACCTTACAGAACATTCAGAACATATGCAAAGGTCTGTGAACTATGTGGAACAGAGGCTTTATCGAGAATACTAATTTATAAGTGTGGTTCAATAATAATGAAATATAGTATAATTTGTGTGGTATTCTTGAACGGAATTAAGAGTTCACAATATTTAAAAAGCCTTTTTCTAAATTTTGGATAGAGGTAAGACTTATGGAATGCATAACTATGTTACAAAAAGCGGAAAAGGATAATGGATGGCTGCAGAGAAACTTCGAGAGGGTGAGAGAAGAACATCCAAATAAATTTATTGCTATAGATGATGAGAAAGTGATAGCTGAAGGTTCAGGCTCTTCCGAAGTAATAGAAAAGGTTGAAAAGATGGGCAAAAATCCATCAAATATGTTAATAGAATTCATTCCAGAAAAAGGTCTTATTCTAATACTTTAGATGGTTGAATGGATAAACCGAGAATACCGTTGCAAATAGTAAACGATATGATTAGTGTTATGGTTGGCGTTAGAATACGTAGCCTTAGAGTTTCTGGTATAATAAAGTTCTTTGTTGACACTGGTAGCCCCGAGAGTTTCATAGGCGAAGATGATGCTATCAGAATGAAAGTTCCTATGTCACATCTAAATTTTAACAAAAACGCGCTTATGGGAGGAACAAAGATATCATTAGGCCAAATAAGTGGAGCTGAATTCTCATTTGTAAGCGCTGATGGTAATCAAATAAAGCTCTCCGCAGAAAATTTTAGCATAGCAAAGGGTGCTTGGAAAAGAGATGGTATAATACACACCAATCCATCAATTCTTGGAGCTGATTTTCTGAAATCAAATAATTTGATGCTGGTATATTATCCTTCGGGAAATCTAGCATTTTTAAGGCTGGAAAATACGAAAGAAAAACAAGAACAAACTGCTAACGAATCTGAAACAGCCACCCCATCCACCTAACTATTCTTCACATTCAAGCGTCATTGTCTGTCTTATTCACCAACGTAGCCAGTGCAGCATTTCAGCATCAGCTCAGCTCTTCTTGTGCATCAGGACAAGCCCGATCTTGTGAGCCTTCCTTCTGGCGCTGGCGGCTGCGCGCTGAATCGCATGGACAGGCACAAGCCGCTCCTCAAACTTCGCCTCCCTTATCATCAGGTTGACCACCAGCCCCGCCAAGGCAGCAACAATGCCTATAATTATGATGTCCGCGCCGAGCCAGTATATCATTACCAGCGAAAGCGCGGCGCCCAGCAGCGGGAGCACGGGCATCCTGCCTATGGACAGCGGGACCCTGAAGCCCGCTTTCGGTATAAGACGGAAGCTCGGGCTGTACCTCAGCTTTATCAGCGAGAAGTTGATTATGACAAACGTGAGGAAGACCGCGAAGTCAGTGACCCCCGCAACAAACGAGATGTCTCTGAATGCAAGCAGCGCCACGGAGACAGCGCAGATAATCATTATCGCGAGCCACGGCGTTCTCCTCCTCGGGTGCACCCAGCCTATCTTCTTCGGCAGCGAGCCCGCCGATGCCATTCCGTAGAGCATCCTTGACGTAGCGAGCAGTATCAGCAGCACGGTGTTGGATGTGGCGAAGAGCGCTATGACAGACAGCAGGGTGTGCGCGCCGGGGCCGAGCGCCTTGTCCGCCACGTCAGCCATGGGCGCCTTGGAATGGCCGAGCGCGTCATAGCCGAGAATGCTGACAGCCGATATTGCGACCAGCATGTAGATGACCGTTGATATGATGATGGCTATTATCAGCGCGCGCGGCACGTTCCTCGTCGGGTTCTTCGTTTCCTCTGACAGCCTCGTTATCTCCTCAAAGCCGATGAAGGCGAAGAAGATGAGTGCGGCTGCCGCTATTATGCCGTTCAGCCCTTCGGCTGACATCTGGAGGTAGTTGACGCTGCCAAGGTAGGGCAGGCCGATGAGGATTATAAGGACAAGCCCCGCCGACTCAATTAGGGTGAAGAGTATCCCGACCCATGCGGACTGCTTGATGCCATAAAGGAGTATCAGCCCCATCAATATTATCAATACAAATGCAGTGAGGGTGACAGGCGAACCGAACAGCGCGGCGAAGTAGCCTGCGAATCCCAGCGACACCGTGGCTGCGCTGAACACGCCGCTTATGAGTATGAGCCACCCTGTCATGAAGGCTATGCGCCTGCCGAACGCCTTCAGCGAGTATACGTATTCCGCGCCCGCCTTTGGGAACAGGGAGGAGAGCTCTGCATAGCTCAATCCCGTGAACGCGGCCAGAAGCGCCGATATGCCGAATGATATCCAGACGGCATTGCCGCCGAGCCCCGCGGCCTTGCCTACAAGCGCGTAGATGCCCGCGCCGAAGATGATGCCGATGCCGCATAGCGTGGCCTCCCACATGCCGAGCGCGCGCCTCAGCTTAACCTCTTCGGCCATGCCAATTTCTTTGCCTCAACCAGAATAAATACTATGCACGAGACCGCCAGCACCTTAACCCAGTCCAGCGCGCCCAGCGCCACCGTGCCGAACGCGCCCTGCAGGAACGGCGCGTATATCACAGCGAGCTGCAGCACAACCGAGCTGGCGACTGCGACCCAGAGCCACTTGTTGCTGAACACGCCTGTTTTGAAAAGCGACCTGTCAAGCGACCTGAAGTTGAACGCATTGAACATCTCGAACATCACGATGGTCGTGAACGCCATGCTCTGCGCCTTCGGCGCGCCGAACTGCAGCTCGGAAGCGAAGACCCAGAGCGTGCCTGCCGCTATCACCGCGCCAAGGAACGTTATGTAGAGCATCGACCGTCCGCTGAGGATGCCTTCGTCCCTGCGCCGCGGCTGCCTGTCCATAACATTCTTGTCCGCAGGGTCCGAGCCCAGCGCCAGCGCAGGCAGGCCGTCCGTCACAAGGTTCATCCAGAGTATCTGCACTGCAGTGAGCGGCAGCACAATGACGCTGGAACCGGGGACAACGAACCCCATGAAGATGGCGGCGGCAATCAGCATGACCTCGCCGATGTTGCTGGACAGTATGTAATAGACAAACTCGGTTATGTTCGTGAACATCCTCCTGCCGCACTTCACAGCCTCCACTATGGTGGAGAAGTTGTCGTCCTTCAGCACCATCTGCGACGCCTCCTTCGCGACGTCAGTCCCTGTTATGCCCATGGCGATGCCTATGTCAGCCATCCTTATCGCGGGCGCGTCATTGACACCGTCGCCTGTCATCGCGACAATCTCCCCTGCCGCCTGCAGCGCCCTGAGTATCATGGTCTTGTGCGCAGGGTCCACCCTCGCATACACGCTGGTCTTTTCGGCTGCAGCCTCAAGCTGCCTTTCGGTCATCCTGTCCAGCTCCCTGCCTTCAAGCACGCCGCAGTCATGGTCTATGCCTATCATCTTCGCGACAGCTGCCGCGGTCAGGCTGTTGTCGCCTGTTATCATTATGGTCCGTATGCCCGCCTTCCTGCAGAGCTTGATGTCTTCGGCCACGCCTTCGCGCGGCAGGTCCATCATGCCCTGCAGCCCGAGGAAGACCAGGCCTGATTCTATCTTAGCGTTGTCCCTGCCTGCCTTCAGGTTCTCGGACGCCCTCGGCCCCCTGTATGCGAAGCCCAGCACCCGCAGCGCGCCGCCGGCCAGCCCGCTGTTCGCCTTCAGTATCTCCCTCCTCTCCCTTTCGGTCAGCGTGAAGACGCCGCTGCCCCGCGCAATCTTCACGCATTTGGACAGCACCACTTCGGGCGCGCCCTTCATGCAAATAATCTGCCCGCGGCTGTCCTCGTTGATGGTGGTCATGAGCTTCCTTTCAGAGGTGAAGGGTATCTCGCCCAGCCTCCTGTGCCTTTTCCTGATGTCCGAGCCGAACGCCTTCATTGCGGACACGACAAGCGCCACCTCTGTGGGGTCGCCGACAGGCCTGCCTTCGTCAAGGTGCGAGTTGTTGCACAGCGCGCCGACCTTCAGCAGCAGCGAAAGCGGAATGCTCTTCTCCACCCGAACAGGCTTGCCTTTTACGCTGAACTCCCCCTTCGGCTCGTAGCCTGAACCTGAAACCTCGAACAGCATGCCGTCAGCCCAGACGCGCTCCACTGTCATCTCATCCTTCGTGAGCGTGCCCGTTTTATCGCTGCATATCACGCTGACCGAGCCGAGCGTCTCCACAGCAGGCAGCTTCCTTACGACAGCGTTCCTCCTTGCCATGCTTTTCATGCCGAAGGCGAGCGTTATTGTCACGACAGCAGGCAGGCCCTCGGGCACTGCCGCGACAGCCAGCGCCACGCTTGTTATGAACATCCCGACAGCGGGCTCGCCGCGCAGCATGCCGAGCGCGAAGACAACGGCGGTTATGGCTATGACAATCAGCCCTATCCTCTTGCCGAATACGCCAAGCCTCTTTTGCAGCGGGGTCTCCTGCTCCCTCTCCTCCTGCATCATCTCGGCGATCTTGCCCATCTCTGTTGACATTCCCGTGCCGACGACAACAGCCATTGCCCTGCCGTAGGTCACCACAGTGCCCATGTACGCCATGCAGGCCCTTTCCGCAACAGCCTTAGCCGCGCAGGGCCCTACGGACTTCTTCACAGGCATGGACTCGCCTGTCAAAGCGGCTTCATTGGTCTCAAGTTCAGCCGTCTCCATGAGCAGCAGGTCAGCGGGCACCTTCTGGCCCTGCTCTATGGTGACGATGTCGCCCGGCACGAGTATGGACGCGTCAATGCGGGTCTCCTTCCCGTCCCTCAGGACAATGCACTTCGCGCTCACCAGCCGCCCGAGCGCCTCCATGGCCTTCTCCGCGCGGTATTCCTGCACGAATCCGAGGAGTGCGTTCATGACCACTATCAGGAGTATGACAGCGGCGTCAACCACGCTCTCAAGGAAGAGGGAAACCACGGCGGCTATAATAAGTATTATAATGAGCGGGCTCCTGAACTGCGAGGCAAGGATGGGCAGCGGGCCGGGCACTTTCTTCTCCTTCAGCCTGTTCTGCCCATGCCTTGCCAGCCTCAGGCCGGCCTCCTTCGACGACAAGCCTTTCTCGCTGCTGCCCAGCTGCTTCAGGGCGTCCTTGGCGTCCATTGCGTGCCATTCGGGCATATTACATTCTTGTGGGAAACTGCAAATAAAGGGCTCTGCAGAAGGGGTTTTCAGCGTCATTTCCGCGCGGCCGAACATAAAGCCCAATGTATTTAAATGTAGGCATCAAATAGTCTGCATGCCCGACGAAGAGAGCCCGAAGGTTGAAGTCGTTGTTTCTGACAAAAGCAGCAAGCCGAGGAACATGACGCCGGTCTACATGGCTGTGATAGCCGTCGTATTTCTCGGGATAGGCTTCTTCGCGAGGGGCTCGGTGACGGGCGCTGTTGTGGCGGGCGAGTCCAAGGATGTTGCAGCCTCAAAGGCCGCCAGCTTCATAAACAGCAACCTGTTGTCAGCAGGGCAGACAGCCTCGGTGACGTCTGTCAATGAATCAAACGGGATGTATGTGGTCACACTTTCCATCAACGGCCAGAGCGCAGGCAGCGTCTATGTGTCAAAGGACGGCAACTACCTGATCCTTGGAACTGTCCTTGACATGAACAAGGCGCTGCCCAGAGAGGAGGAGAGCGAATCTGCAGCCGCAACAGAGATACCCAAGAGCGACAGGCCCAGCGTGGAGCTGTTCGTGATGAGCTTCTGCCCGTACGGCGTGCAGGCCGAGCAGGCCATGGCACCGGTTGTTGAGCTGCTGGGCGACAAGGCCGACATCAAGGTAAGGTTCATAGCGAGCGCTTCAGGAACAAACCTGAGTTCAATACGATCCCTCCACGGCAACATTGAGGGCGTGGAGGATGCACGCCAGCTTTGCATAGCAGAGAACTATGACACTGCGACATACTGGAAGTATCTTGCTGAAATAAACAGCAAGTGCTATCCGATTTACAGGAGCGGCGATGCTGCATATGATGCGTGCTGGAAGGCTGCTGCAGCCACGGCAGGCATTGACGTGGGCACAGTGGAGGGCTGCCTGTCATCAGAAGGGGTTGCGCTAATAAACGCCGAGAGCGCGGCTGCCGACGCATACGGCGTCAGCGGCTCGCCGACGCTGATAATAAACGGCGGAATCTACAGCGGCGGCAGGACGCCGGAGGCATTCAAGACAGCGATTTGCAACGCATTCAATGAAGCGCCGTCGGAGTGCGGCCAGACCCTGTCAGCCGCAGGCGCATCAACAGCGTCCGGCGGATGCGCTTAAACCGTCACGGGATGTTCCTTTTTGTTCTCTCCATACCCGGCTGGCAAGTATAGCATACGGATGAGCCGAAACCTTTATATATTGTATGCCCAATAATATAGCGGTGATTGATGTGGCAAAGAAAACGAAGAAGCGGAAGAGCGAGGAAGCGTCATGCTGCGCCTGCTGCGGGTGCGAGCCCT
>VGIZ01000024.1 GCA_016867675.1 Candidatus Aenigmatarchaeota archaeon
AGGAAGAGGAGGACGAGGTCATTGTCATCCGCAAGCGCGCGGAAGGGGTTTGATTCCTGCTCTGTTTTTTATTTTATTGCTTAATCAGCGTCAAGCATATCCCATATCTCTTCGGCAGACCATCGCTCTGTACCAACGTCATATCCGCCCACCTGCCGGACCTCCAGAACTTGCTCTTCAGGCGAGAATCTAAGGAGGCACCAATCGTCTATATATGTCCTTATTGTCGGCTTTTTCATGTGGGTGAACAGACTTGCGCAAGCCTGACCAACATAATCGAACAGCGTCAAGTCGGGCGCAGACAAGTCAAGATAGAAGCTCCCGACCTTTCCTCCAAGCGTATGTATGGTTACTGTCAGCGGACCGCAATATCTCTCTTCCAGCCACGGAATGCTCGCAATCATGATTCACCTATGCGGAGAGTAAGATTCGAACTCACGAAGGCACTAAGCCACTGGATGTCTATCGTGGAAAATCCACAACCTTAGTCCAGCCCCTTTGACCGCTTGGGTATCTCCGCGTCAAGAGCGCAGCGGGAGACCACTGAGTTGGTATCGATGGATTGTCAACTCAGGCTGGTCTACGCACATTTACTAACATCTTCTATGCGGTTGATTTAAATTAGTAATACGCAATCACCTTCACGGCGCTGTATGCCGTGGCGATGCCGAGCCCAAATGGGGCCAGCGACTCCCATTTCTCGTGGCCTGAGAAGACGTAGTTGTTGAGCATGTTCCTTGCAAGCCATCTCTTCGGCCCGCGGTAGTTGGCGTTTATGTATGACAGCACCTGCGGGTAGGAGCTGAACAGCCGCTCCCTGACCCATTCCACCAGCGTGGGCAGGCTGGAGTAATTCCTCTCGAAGCTGACCTTTCCCTGCCTCAGGCTGACAAGGACTTCGTCAATGCTGCCTGCATCAATGATGTTGCATGCCGTGCCTATCATGTCCAGCGAGTGCGCGTCCGAGCCCGCCACCATGACCTTGCCCTTCTTTTTCGCGCGCCTTTCGGCGGCCATGTTGCCCAGCCTGTCAAGGCTGAGCGCGTTGAAGACCTCGACAGCGTCCGCATGGTCCATGAACTTCCTGATGCCCCAGCTTTGCACGTCAAAGGGATGGACAGCGACGCAGACCGCGCCCTGCCCGCGGATGGCATCCATGGTGTCCAGCGGATCCATGCCCCTCCTGACAGGCTCGGTGAGTCCGAGCCCGATGATGTGGCCCGCGCTGCTGAGAATCTCCATGGCGGGGATGAAGACGACGCCCTGCTTTCTTGCCTCTGCTTTTGCTTCTGCCCAAGCCTTGTTGGTGTCGTGGTCTGATATTGCCACGCCCGCCAGCCCCATTCTCTTTGCATAGGCGATTATCTCCTTCGGGCTGGGCAGACCTTCAACAAACACCTTGGTGCCCCTGGAATAGCGGCTGTGGCAATGGAACTCGAAACGGCCGCCATGCACTTCTTGACGAACCTGCTTGATTTCCTTGGTTAATGCAGGAGAATCAAATCTTCCCATAACTGAACCCCTCGTTCATAAGACCAATAAGATATGGTGGTTAAACCTTTTAATAGAGGGCAGGGAATAATAGCAAATCACAAATACAACCACTAAATTGTGATTTGCTAGCTGCGTATCTCAAAATATATAAACATCTTTGAGATACGCTATAATAACCAAATTTCACATTTAAGCAATAATGTCCAAATCTTATCCATGTGTGGGTGTAGCAGATGAAAAACGTGCCGAGGTCGCTGGCCGTCATTCCTGACGGCAATCGCCGCTGCGCCAAGCGGCTCATGCTCCAGCCATGGAAGGGCCATGAATGGGGCGCGAAGAAGCTGGAGGAGGTCTTTGGTTGGTGCAGGGAGCTGGGCATCAAAGACCTGACGTTCTACACGCTCTCGCTGGAGAACCTGGAGAGCAGGCCGAAAACCGAGCTGAACCACCTTTACGACATCGCAAGGAAAGAGTTCAAACGGGTGAACACGGACAGGAGCCACTTCGTGCACAGGGACAAGGTCAGGCTCTACTTCTTCGGCGACCTTGAAAAGCTGCCGAAGGACCTGCAGGAAGAGATGAGGAAGGCGCAGGAGATGACCAGGTCATATTCCAGGTTCAGGATAAACTACGCTGTCGCCTACGGCGGGCGGCAGGAGATAGTCGGCGCGTGCAGGAAATTAGCTGCTGAGTGCAGCGACCCGAACTCCATCAGCGAGGAGATGCTGCGCCACAGCCTGCAGACAAACGGAAGCCTTGACCCTGACCTCATCATCAGGACAGGCGGCGAGAAGAGGCTTTCCAACTTCCTGCTGTTCCAGTCCGCCTATTCAGAGCTTTCCTTCATTGACAGCTTCTGGCCTGACCTCACAAAGGAGCAGTTCGTCGCAGCCATCAAGGACTTCGCAAACAGGAAGAGAAGGTTCGGGAAGTAGATTCCGCCTAGTCAATCTGCGTGGCATGCCATTTTCTGAAAAATTCTTCGAGGTCCTTGGAAAAACCCCTGTATGCGCGCAAGGGGACGCCGGCATTAAGTCTAAGCACCCTTTTTCCGTTACTCGGCGACCCCAAGAAGCTGTACACCTCATTATGCTCTATTTCCCAATAATATATTTCATGTATTAAATCGAGCGACCTGATAACTTCTTCCACCAGCATTGCGTATCTCGGAGGTACAAGATATGCCCTGATGGTCTGGTCGTTGCAACAGAAAACGCAAGGCCCTTGCATGTGTTTTCTTAGCAGGGCTGTCATGTCAACCAGCACGGCCTCTGCCTGGCTGAAACGCGGCTCAACGGTTTCAAATTCGTAAGGCGGCAGCGCCCTCTTCAGCCTCTGATAGGGGGGCCCGTTGAATATAGAGTTGTCTTCCAGCAACTCCCAACCTTCATGAATGGCATATCCAAGATCCCCCGATTTATCCAGCCTTGCCATGGCATCCATGCAGGAAGCCAGCTCAGCATCCGCTGGTCCGCCAAGGTGCTTTCTCCAGTCACAACCTCCCTTATCGATGGCTTCCATCATCTGATCGGTTATTGCGCGTGTTCGCTCAAATGCGTCCGTGATGCAGCGCGCCTGAGCTACCGTCATGCTGGCAACATGCTGCTGTTCTCCACCCATGATAAAGTATTGGGCCTTAAGACTAAAATATTTTACGGTAGGAAGCGGGGGTTCTGGAAATGATGCCGGCGGTCAGCCAGGAATTGAAGCTTCAAACACCCTGAACTCGACCTTCTGCCTCCTCAAAAACTCTGCCATAGTTTTAGAGCTCTCAACAGGAACCATGAAGCAGCCCTTGGCTACCCTTTCCCCGCCGCTCTTCCCAAGCAGCCCCCTGTAAATCTTGCCGTAATGCTTGTATCCGAAGATTGCCCTTTGCACGAAAACCCTTTTGGATTCCGGCCTGACATTCTCCACGCTGAAAATGGACATCATCCGCCCTTCAGGCATGCCCGAATACCTGCCGTAAAGCAGTATGTTGTTGGCTGATATGCTGCCGTGGAGGTCTTTCCATTCCTCAAGCCTGCCTGCGATGCACGATATCCTGTTCTTTACGCCGAGCCTTCTCCATTTCTGGAACCACAGGCTAGAACAGAAGTCATCGGCCAGCGAATTCGCTTCGGCTTCGGCTTTCTTCGACGGGGCCTCAATGTCAACGAATATGTCGACATCGCTGCGCGGCGTAAAGTCGCCCCGCGGCACCGAACCGTATAGTATGATGTTCCTGGCCTTGTGCTTCCCAACGAAGCCCTCGCTTATCAGGAACGAGGCGAAATCTGCAGCCATGGCAACAAGCGTTTCTTTATTCAAGTTTCTCACCCAGTATGCCTTCAACAATCTCTTTTATTTTGTAAAAGCTTTCGAGAATTTCATCTATGGAACTCTCAGGCCTCGGCGAACCGTAGCAAAGCGGGTTTCGCAGCTCTTCTATGTTCCACATCAGCCTGAGTATCTCCTCTTTGCGCGGGAAATCGAAAGGCATCTTCTGGCTTAAAACGCCCTTCGACTTGAACCAGCCGTGATTGATTTGGAAGTCCAGCTGCACCTTCATCAGCCTGTGGAGCAGTATGGATAGCACCTCGACAGAACCGGCTGACGCATGGAAGCCTATGGACGACTGGTTGTCCTGCCTGACGGCCCATTCCAGCGCCCTCAGATGCTCGCGCAGCTTCAACGCATGGTTTTCCAGCTTCATTAGTTACACCTGTAATTGTTATTTAATTACGTTCGTATATATAAGCTTTAATTACACTCGTAATTTACTCTATGTTACATACGTAATTACATGCTCTCAATCAGCTCGTCCAGCAGCGCGCTCATGTTCCTGCCTGTGCGCGCGGACTCGGCCTTCAGCCTGTCGTAATTGAACTGCTTGATGGTGAAGCTGCGCAGGATTTTCCTGGTCGGCAGCTTGCCTGTGCGGTCGTAATATTCAAGCATGTCGGCGCATCTTTTGTTTTCCTTCATTATCCTTTCAATGTCTTTCCATTGCATACCTCACCAGCCTCTCTATCCTGCCCACATCGGCGATGCTCTCCTTGGTTATCCTGATGATTGCAGCCACAAGGCGCCTGCTGTCGGCATCTGAGCCCCTGAACAGGAGCTCGGCGACCGCGAGCGCGGTCTTCTTGTCGCCCTCTATGAAGGGGTGGCTGACAAGGATTGCCCTCCAGAGGTAGGCAACCTGGCGGGGGACGCTCCTGCCCCGGCCTGCATACAGGGCGTTCTCTATCTCAGCCTCATTCCGCAGCCCGCCGCCATACAGCCGGCTTATCTTCATTATGTCATCCCTTGTCAGCTTTTCCGTAATCATATATATGTTTTCGGTAGAAAGCTATATAAAGAGCGTTCGGTTATATAAACAATCCGCCCGATCAAGTGGGCGAGAATTCCCTATTCATATAGGTATAAAATGGAGGTAAAAATATGGGTGAAAAACCGCACATCAACATAATAACTTCCGGCCACGTTGACCATGGAAAGTCAACGCTCATAGGCAGGCTGCTTTACGACACAGGCTCTGTGCCTGAGCAGGAGATGAGGAAGCTCAAGGAGCTGGCGAAGGAGCTCAAGAAGGAGACCTTTGAGTTCGCCTTCGTCATGGACAACCTCAAGGAAGAGAGGGAGCGAGGGCTCACAATCGACCTGATGTACAAGCCCATCATGACGAACAAGTATTACTACACGGTCATTGACTGCCCGGGCCACAGGGACTTCATCAAGAACATGATAACCGGCGCGAGCCAGGCGGATGCCGCAATCCTTGTCTGTTCAGCCAAGGAAGGCATACAGGACCAGACCAAGGAGCACCTTTACCTTATCAAGGTTCTGGGCATCAAGCAGCTGCTGGTCGCGGTGAACAAGATGGACGCTGTCGGCTACAAGGAAGAGGCATTCAAGAAGATAAAGGACGAGCTCGGCAAGCTTGTCGGCTCGCTCGGCTACAAGCTGGACCAGGTGCCGTTCATACCTGTCTCGGGCTGGGTCGGCGACAATGTTGCGAAGAAATCAACAAGCATGGCGTGGTACAAGGGCCCGACCCTTGTTGAGGCCATGGACAGCAACATAAGCCCGCCCGAGATGCCCAAGGACAAGCCGCTTCGCCTTCCGGTTCAGGACGTCTACACCATCACTGGCGTTGGCACGGTTCCTGTGGGCAGGATTGAGTCTGGTGTCATGAAGCCCAACGACAAGATAATCTTCATGCCCAGCGGCGCTGTCGGCGATGTCAAGTCCATTGAGATGCACCACAAGCAGCTGGCAGAGGCAGTGCCCGGAGACAACGTGGGATTCAACGTCCGTGGCGTGGAGAAGAACGCCATCAAGAGGGGAGACGTTGTCGGCCATGCGAACGCCCCGCCCCAGGTGGTGAAGGAGTTCACGGGCCAGATAATCGTGCTCCAGCACCCGACGGTGATAACCAAGGGCTACACGCCTGTGTTCCACATCCACACCGCGCACGTCGCGGGCAAGATAACAGCAATACCCAAGAAGCTTGACCCCAAGACCGGAGCAACGATACAGGAGAACCCTGACATGCTGAAGTCAGGCGACGCGGCTATCATAAAGGTGGAGCCGCTGCAACCTGTCGTGGTCGAGAAGCAGTCCGAGTACCCGATGCTTGCCAAGTTCGCCATCCGCGACATGGGCAAGACCGTCGCAGCCGGAATCGCGATAGACGTTGTCAAGGTCGCAGGGAAGTAAGCAATTTGACAGGCCATTCTGTTTTGGCCTTTGTTTCTTCTTTTTTTCATGGGGCAGCGGGAGCACTGATTATCTGCTCCTCTATGCCGTCGGCAATTATTTTCCCCAGAACCTCAGGAGGGTATTTCCGCAGTGTGGCAGGCTTGTCTGCAACCCACATGACAAATCTGTCATAAATGTAAGGGTTTAATGTTATTTCATAAGAACGTCTATGCATCATTGAAAGGAATCCCTGTGATGCATTCCTGTATACCTGCGGCAGTTCAATCCAGAAACCCCTTCTCAGGTCGCTGCGTTTGTATTCCCGGTCGCAGTCCCATGGGATGTATACGATATTCCCCTTTTTCATTATGAAGGAGGAATTCTCGTTTATCGCAAATTGCAGCGACTCCGCTAGCAAACCTTCGCAACCCAAAACCGACTCGGGCGTTGCATGGAAATCGAATACCAAATCCGAATCAGGAAGCCAATCCGCATCATTTTCATATACTGCTCCGTAGGCCGTTTTTATGAAATCTTGAAGATCGCAGCCTTCCATCGCGACTCCCCAGGCAGTCAAACTGAAGGGCACTTTTATCGCGGTAACTTGATGCCCATTGGCCCGCAGGATGCCCGCGGTCTCTTTTGCAACCGGCGCCGTGTATTCGTTGCGATGGAAGCCGTAGGTTATGGCTATCCTCATGGATGAAATATTGGAGTTAGATATTAAAGCAGGCGCCCATATTATCAACATGACCGGCACCACCGACATCGAGGCTGAGTTCAAGGTCGACCTCTCCTCGCCTGACTTTGATGTGATAAAGGGCATAGAGGTCGCCATGACAATCGAGGAGCGCGGGAGGAAGTTCTACTCCGAGGCGTCGAGGAAGGTCAGCGCGCCCCTCCAGCCGTTCATGAAGTTCATGGCAGAGCAGGAGCGCGAGCACTACAACGACCTTTTTGACCTGAAGGCGTCGCTGAGCGCCATGAACCTCTGGGCGAACAAGATAGACCCGATGGAGGTGGCGAAGTCCGTCGCCGGGCTGCAGGCGTTCAGGAACGTGCGCGCGGCGAAGAAGATGACAGGCGACATCGAGTCGCTGCTCAAGGCCATGAACATGGAGAAGCAGACGCGCGAGTTCTACGAGAAGTTCGCGGCGAGCGTCAAGTCAGCCGAGGGCAAGGCGTTCTTCCGCGCGCTCGCGGACTGGGAGAAGAGGCACTACGAGATGGTGAGCGGCATGTACAATGCCGCATCATACGTCAGACCGGAGACTTAACACCTGACGATGCGGCGAGAGGGAAATCAGCTTTATAAATCATGCGAAGCAATTAAATAATTGAATGTCTGGGGGGATGTCTACCTGTCCAGGACAGGCCGCCCCTCG
>VGIZ01000025.1 GCA_016867675.1 Candidatus Aenigmatarchaeota archaeon
TATGTCGCCGAGCCTGCCGGCATCCATTATCCCCTTCAGCTTCCGCACAGCAGGGTTGAACCTCTCTATGTGGCCCACGGCGAGCTTTACGCCTTTTGATTTCGCAAGCCTCACCAGCTCCTCGCCCTCCTTCACGTCCCTTGTTATCGGCTTCTCGATGAGTAGGCTGACCCCTGCTGCCATCACGTCCTTGGCGACAACATGATGCAGGCTGGTCGGCACGCAGACAGAGACGGCATCCAGTTTTTCCTTCTCCAACATCTCCCTGTAATCGGCATAGTATTTGCAGCCGTGCTTCTCGGCCAGCAGCCTCCCGTTATCGGAGATGTCAGCGATTGCAGCGAGCTTGACATCATCCATCTCAGCGTAAGTCCTCACATGGTTTTTGCCCATATTCCCTGCGCCAATCACTGCGACATTCAGCATGCCAATCAACTCAATCCGCCTTGAAGCCCTTTATGGCCCTGACCACGTGCATGACCTCTGTGTCCGTCAGCGATGGATAGACCGGTATGGACAGCACCTCGCCGGCAGCCCTCTCAGCCTCAGGGCACGTGCCTTGCTTGAATCCCACCCTGGCATAGGCGGGCTGGAGATAGCTGACCTTCGGATAATATATCCTGGCGCCGACACCCTTCTTTTCAAGGTGCGCTGCCAGCGCGTCCCTTTTCCCTTTCTTGACGCGCAGCGTGTACTGGTGGAACACGTGCCTGCAGCCCTTCGGCACCTGCGGCAGGTCTATTACCTCGACGCCCTTCAGCTCCTCATCATAGACCCTTGCGATCTCAATACGCCTCCGGTTCATCCCATCCAGCTTCCTGAGCTGGACCAGCCCGATGGCAGCGGCGATGTCAGTCATCCTGTAGTTGAAGCCCACCGCAACATGCTCATAGCGCTCCTTCTGCCCCTGGTTGGCGAACAGGAACGCCTTCTCCCTCACTTCGTCGCTGTTCGTCAGCACCATGCCGCCCTCGCCTGTGGAGAGGTTCTTCGTCGCGTAAAACGAAAACGCCGAGGCGCTGCCGAAACCGCCGACCCTCCTGCCCTTCCACTCGGTGCCTATGGACTGGGCGCAGTCCTCGAGCATGAGCAGCTTGTACCTCTCGCATATCTTTGTCAGCCTGTCCATGTCGCATGGCCCGCCGTAGAGATGGACTGGGATGATGGCCTTTGTCCTGTGCGTTATCCTCGCCTCCATGGACTCGGGATCCATGTTGAAGGTTTCAGGGTTGATGTCGGCGAAGACAGGCCTCGCCCCTGCTGAAAGAATGGCGTTGCTGGTTGCGATGAAGGTGAAGGGGGTTGTTATGACCTCGTCGCCGGGCTTTATCCCCAGCGCCGCGACAGCCGCCTGCAGGGCTGTCGTGCCTGATGACGTCGCGACAGCGTGCTTCGCGCCGATGTATTTCGCAACGCCTTCCTCAAAGACCCTGACCCTCGGCCCGCTGACAAGCATGCCTGAACGAAGGACTGCCTCAACAGCCTTTATCTCATCCTCCCCTATGGAGGGCTTTGAAATTGGTATCATGGTATGGCCTTCTTCCCGCTTCTGGTTCGCCTTCTGCTCCTTTCATTTTCTTCTCAGGCCGCTATTAAAGAGGTTATGAACCATGGG
This sequence comes from Candidatus Aenigmatarchaeota archaeon, assembly GCA_016867675.1. Taxonomy (GTDB): domain Archaea; phylum Aenigmatarchaeota; class Aenigmatarchaeia; order QMZP01; family QMZP01; genus VGIZ01. The sequence continues at coordinate 1,616 of VGIZ01000025.1, forward strand.
TCGCGGGGGTTCGCAAGGGGCCTCAGAACCCTTAAGAAGCTTTCTCCCAACATTGGTTATGCCCACTGAAACAGCAACCCAGCCGTGGATAGATTTCCCCGCGGGCAGGCAAGTCTCGGCCCAGCGGATGCAGCGAGGCGGCAGAATGTTCTCGCTGTATGATGCCGCCAACATGAATGTGGACGCATTCAACAAAGCGGCTGAAAAATACGGCGTGCATATTGATGAAGCGGACCAGCCAGCGGACCGCCAGGTCAAGCATGCCGTGCTCCTTTCAAGGAAAGATAACGACGGCTCTGCTGTCATGGGAAACACGGAATACGTCGCCACCGCGCTTCATGCCGCGGCAAGGAAAGCCAGCGAACCGTTCGCTTCGTTCTATCACATGCTCACGCATGACGCCGTGGACTTTGTCGGCGAAATCCTTGCGTTCAAGGAGCGCATAGCGACAGGCGCCAAAAAGGGCAAATACCTCGCCGAGCGCAGGGTGTTCAACGCCGACGCCGAGCTCAAAGACGCGGGCAAAATACTGGTCGCGCCCGAGGGCTGGCAGCGCGTCCTCGGCGTGAGCGGCTATCCTGTTGAGACAAGCAAAGACGCCTGCAGGATTGAAGGCATAGAAATCCCGGGCCTAGATGACAACAACGCTTCAGGCTACTGGTATATCGGCGGCGACCCCGTGGGCAGGAACGCATTGTGCTGCGCGGCTCGTTCTGGTACGGCCCCGGGCTCCTCGACGCCGACGTGACGTGGGGTCGCTCTTGCTCGAGCGAGCTCGTGGGCGCTCTTAGGAGCCGCCGGAGGATATAGGTTGCACATCGTCCATTGCCGAATGGGGCTTTGTGCATTTAAATAATTTCGCTTCCACGTCTTTCTTGTTGATTGCATGTCAGGCGAAGAAATAGGCATAGTCGGCTACGGCTGCTACGTGCCCAGGTTCAGGATAAAGGTTGAAGAGATAGCCAGGGTCTGGGGCGAGGACGCGGACAGCGTAAAGTCAGGGCTTGCCGTGGAGGAGAAGAGCGTGCCTGACATGGATGAGGACACCATAACCATCAGCGTTGCTGCTGCAAAGAACGCCATACTTCGCGCAGGCATAAGCCCGTCAAGCATAGGCGCGCTCTACATCGGTTCCGAGAGCCATCCCTATGTTGTCAAGCCCTCGGGCACAGTGGTTTCAGACGCGCTCGGCATGGGTCCTGACATCATGGTGGCTGACTTTGAGTTCGCCTGCAAGGCAGGGACAGCGGGGGTGCAGTGCTGCTATTCGCACGTGAAGGCAGGGCTGGCTGACTACGCCATGGCCATAGGCGCTGACACGGCGCAGGGCAGGCCTGGCGACGCGCTGGAATACACGGCTGCGGCAGGCGGGGTCGCGCTGATAATGGGCCGTGACCCGCTCGCTGTCTTGGAAGGCACGTATTCCTACACGACAGACACCAGCGACTTCTGGCGCAGGGAGGGACAGGACTACCCGAGCCACGGCGCGCGCTTCACAGGAAAGCCCGCCTACTTCAAGCACGTCATATCAGCGGGGAAGGGGCTGCTGGCAAGGCTCAACGCAAAGCCAACGGACTTCCAGTATTGCGTCCTCCACATGCCCAACGGCAAGTTCCCTGCGACAGCCGCGCAGCAGCTCGGCTTCACCATGCAGCAGCTGGAGCCCAGCCTTGTCGTCAGGAAGATGGGCAACTGCTACTCAGGCAGCTCCATGATGGGGCTCTGCGCGGTGCTGGATGTTGCAAAGCCCGGCGACAGGATTTTCATGGTCTCATACGGCTCGGGCGCGGGCTCTGACGCCTTCGCATGGCGCGTCACGGACAAAATCGCGGAGCGCAGGGAGCGCGCGAGAAAGGCAGCCGACTACATCAGCGACATGAAATACATTGACTACGCGACCTATGTGCGTATGAGGGGCAAGCTGAAGGGAGACTGAGGTGATGACTATGGCGGGAGATAGGCAGACATTCGTTTTGACGGCAGCGGGTCCGGAATTGCTGGATACAGGCAGCAGGAAGATTGAGAACGCAGGTTACACAGGGTTGATGAGGGATGTGGAAATAGTGGAGGCGGGCGGGTTTGAGACGACCAATGAAAAAGGCGAAAGGGTCTGGGTGAAATGCAATGACATCTGCCACTGGGGAGGGCTTTACAAAATCCATCGTGACGGCAAAACCATCAGCGCAACAGCCTTTGACAGGCCGAACAAGAGATATGTTGATTTCACATGGGAGGTCCCAGTATGACCAGAGTAGCCATAGTCGGAGTGGGGCAGACGAAGTTTGACGAGCACTGGGAGCGCTCGCTGCGCGATTTGTCAACGGAAGCAGGCGCTGCCGCGCTGCATGATGCCAAGCTCGGCGGCGAGCATGTGCAGGCGCTGTTCGTGGGCAACATGAGCTCGGGAAGGTTCGTGGGGCAGGAGCACATGGCTGCGCTGGCTGCCGACGCGGCAGGACTCAACCCCATTCCCGCGACGCGTTGCGAGGCTGCATGCGCTTCGGGCGCGCTTGCATTCGCCAGCGCCTACAATGCAATAAAGTCAGGCAAGTATGACATCGTCGTTGCCGCAGGCGCGGAAAAGATGACCGACCTCAAGGGAACGGACGCCATAGCGACGCTGATGGGAGCAGGCGACCAGGAATGGGAGTCTGCCATCGGGCTGACGTTCACAGGCCTATACGCGCTCATTGCCCGCGCCCACATGCAGAAGTACGGGACAACGCGCGAGCAGATGGCCATGGTCAGCGTCAACAACCACAGGAACGGCGTGCACAACCCCTACGCGCAGTTCAGAAAGGAGATAAGCATCAAGGACGTCCTCAACTCGTCCATGATTGCAGACCCGCTCACGCTGCTGGACTGCTCGCCAATCACCGACGGCGCGGCAGCGGTCGTGCTGGTTTCGGAAAAGTTCGCAAAGAACTTCCCGAACCCTGTCTGGGTGCTCGGCGTGGGGCAGGCATCAGACACCCTCGCGCTCCATGACAGGGAGAACATAACCGAGATGAAGGCGACGAAGGCGGCTGCGCAGGCTGCATACAGGGAGGCTGGCCTCGGCCCGCAGGACATGAACCTCGCCGAGGTGCATGACTGCTTTTCCATCAACGAAATCATTGCTGTTGAAGATCTTGGCTTCTGCAGGAAGGGCGAGGGCGGAAAGTTCGTGGAGCAGGGCAGCATTGCCGTCGGCGGAAAGCTCCCGGTCAACGCGACAGGCGGGCTGAAGAGCATCGGGCATCCTGTCGGCGCGACAGGCATACGCCAGATAGCCGACATCGTGCGCCAGCTGCGCGGCGGGTTGCCTGAGCCGATACAGGTGAAGGGCGCGAGGCGCGGCATCGCATTGAATATCGGAGGCAGCGGCGCGACAGCCGTCGTGACAATACTGGGGAAGGAATGAGGGCTGAGATTTATGATTTGCGGTTTTGGTTTTTGTCAGGAAGGGTATTGCCCTGAAAGAGCTGTCAGAGATGCAGCACATGCTGCGGGGGACGCACTTTCACCCAATCACCAAAGGCAGAAACAAAAAACAAAAGGAGGTCAGTGATATTGGTTGAATGTCGTTGCCCGAGAAAAAAACAAAGCCACGCAACAAGCCAATCCTCGGGAGCGACTTTCCGCCAACTATCCAAAAACAACCATGCCCCACACGTCAAGCGTCCCGCTGTTCTGGAGGCTGAAGAAGTCCAAGTACATGATGATAGGCTCCAAGTGTCAGACATGCGGCTCGGTCTTTTTCCCGCCGCGCGTGATATGCGCGAAATGCAGGAGCAGGGGCAAGGTCGCTGACCACCAGTTCACAGGCAGGGGCGTCATAGAGTCCTTCACCATCATACGTGCCGCGCCCGAGGGCTTTGAGAACGCCGCGCCCTATGCCGTCGCGCTGATAAGGCTTGACGAGGGCACGAGTATCTCGGGGCAGGTTGTCGGCAGCATAGAGGATGTCGCAGCAGGCAAGCGCGTCCGCCCTGTCTTCCGCCGCATCACGCAGGACGGCGACGACGGGCTCATCCACTACGGGATAAAGTGGGAGATTGACGACGGCAGCGCAGGCACCGAAGCCTGATTTAAAGCTTGCGTTTAATCTGATTGCATGACAACAGCAATAGATGACATGGAAGCTGTAAGGGAACAGCTGGACAAGGCACTTGGCTATGTGGACGCCTTCGGATGCTGCACTCACAGGGGCATTGCAGTCGAAATACTGCGCAGATATCCGCAGCTGAGGTCTGAATACATGTCAGTGGCCGGAGAACTGGGCATTGATGTTGACAGGCTTTGATTATTTTTTCACCAAAAAATCCATGTCAAGCCTGTTGAGAAGCCTGAGCCAGCGCGCTGTCGCCATGAAGGCGTCGAGCTGCCTGTTGGATAGGCGCGCCAGCAGGCACCGCGCGAACATGCCCGCGCCGATTTGCTTTCCAATCGCTCTTTTCCATCTGACCTCGTACCCCCTCAGCGACTGCTCTGAAAAGCCATCTGCCTTCGTCAGCACATCGGCAGCTATGCGCGCGCACGTCATGCCATACACAACTCCGCCGCCTGTCCAGGGTTTGCACTGGCCTGCCGCATCCCCGACGAGAATAGCCCTGTTGAAGTAGGTCTTGGGCGGTCCGAGTGGTATGACGCCGGAGCGCCGTGCATATTTTTTGTTTTTGATTTTGAAGAACTTCTCCAGCACGTCAAACCTGCTGCCCGAGCCCCACATCCCGTACTCCGTTGTTTCGCCGCGCGGTATCTTCCAGAGGAAGCAGTCTGTCAGCCGCTTGTCAAAAAACAATTCAACGAATTCCGACGCATTCGACTCGCGGGCAATGGCGATGATGCCGGGGATTTTTTCCTTCGGACCAACACCCAAACTCTTGGCAACGAAAGAGTTTGCTCCGTCGGCGCCAGCGATGACGCAGCATTCTATATTTTTGCGCCCTGCGGTCAGCGACACCGACCCGCCGCCAAATGCAACGCGCTCCAACTTTGACCCCATCAACAGCCTGCAATTCAAACGCTCGGCAAGGCTGTTGTCAAACGACTGCCTGTCGATGACGTAGGCTGCGAAGCCGCGCTTCTTCAGCTCTATCGTATGCCCACCGGGGGAGTGCAGCAGCGCGCCCCTGACCCTGTGCTCCACGCAATCCCTCGGAGGCTTCGCGATGCCGTCGATGTTCCTTGAGACGAGGCCCGAGCAGTGGTTTGGCTCGCCTATACGTTTGTGCTCTTCAACAACAGCGACATTCATTTTATTCTGGCACCTGAACGCAAGCTCCAGCCCCGCAGGGCCTGCGCCGGCGACAACCAAGTCCAGCATGCAGCCACCTAGAAAGCATTGCCTGTCAGCAATATAACGAAGATGCCCGCGGTGTTCAGCAGGTATGAGACAAGGCAGAAAGTCCTTGTCCTGTGCGTGGACATTGCCAGCATGGACACGCCTATCTCGTCGGGAAGCGGCGATGCTATTATCACGGCCGCAATGACAGGAAGCATGTATTTCTTTATCCCGCCCGGCGTGCGCCCTCTTATTGCAGCGACGAGC
>VGIZ01000026.1 GCA_016867675.1 Candidatus Aenigmatarchaeota archaeon
GCCGTAGGTGAAGGGCTGCTCCTTCCCGCCGACTATCGCCTTCTGCTTCTTCAGGTCCTCGGGCGGGACAAGGTCGAATGTGATGTTCGAAAATGGGTATTGCGAGTTGCCGCTGATGAAGACCTTGCCGTTCCTCCTGACGACAACAGTGCCGTTTGCCGTCGTCGGGCACCAGACCATGCCGTCGTAGTCAACTTCATTGATTTCATCAACCTGCGTGCATGGGTGCTTTATCACCCTCACGACATACATGCCGTTCTTGTTCTTCAGCAACGTGCTGCCCCAGCCCGCCTTGGCAATCATCTCCTGCATCATGTCCGCGTCTTCCTTCTTCTTGGTGTAAATCTTGTTCTCAGGCGCCCAGCCATCCGCCTTCATGTAGGTGTCAATGAAAGACCTTGACAGCCCTGTCGAGATGTCGCCCAGCATCCTTGGTATTGTCTTGCTGTAGCTTGGGAAGAACTGGCTGTAGATGCTCCTTGACTCAGGCCTGTTCAGCCTGAATCGTATGCAGTCCCTCCTGCCCGTGAAACCCGAGAGTTTCATGCTTTCGTCGAACGGGATGCTCATCCTGCCAAGTATGCCGCGGATTTCTTCGCAGTTGTCGGGATTTACCTCGGCCGACTGGTGTATGGCTATCCTCTCATCTTCGCAGAGGCTGCCTTCAGATACGATCCACGAAAGAAGTTTCACTTTGTCTTCACTCATATCCGCGCCGTCAAAATTGCCGCCCAGCGGTATGAGCGGTATCTTCGTCTTCAGCTTCGACGCCTCTTCGAATACGTATTTTGAAGGCGAGATGCCCTCCTGGTAATTATGTATCCTGCGCAGCACCCTGTGGTTCGGCGTGACAAGCTGGTCCGTGATGCGGTTCTTCAGGTTCACCATCTTGCCTGCGTAGCGGTCTTTTGTCATCTTCAGCACAGGCAGGTATTCTATCTTTTCCGTTTTCGGGTTGAACGTGGCTATCACGTCCCCGACGTTCAGGCCGAGCCCGCTCCTCCAGCCGTCCTTGGTCAGGATTTCCGTGTCGTCGCTGAAGCAGCCCCACCTGCTCGGGATGTTCAGCGAGAACACGAGCTGCTGCATGGCCTGCTTGACCTCCTTGAATGAGAGGTCGTCAGCCCTGATGAACGGCGCGAGCAGCGTGTCGACGGAGCTGAACGCCTGCGCGCCCGCAAACTCCATCTGCAGGCAGCCAATGTAATTGACCATCTGGTGGATGACCGTGCTCAGGTGCTTGGCGGGCTTGCACTCGGTCTTGTTCCTGACCCCGCCGAAGCCCATCACAAGGAGGTTCTTGAGCGAATGGCCGCAGCAGTAGCCGATGACCCCGTGCGAGAGGTCGTGTATGTGGAAGTAGCCCTTCTTGTGTGCCTCCGCTATCTCGGGTGTGTACATCTGGTTGAGGTTGTAGTATGACATCACCTTGCCCGCCGTGTGCAGCAGCAGACCTGAAAAGGAGAAAGCCTCGTTGCTGTTCTCCTTGACGCGCCAGTCGGTCTGGTCAAGGTATTCGCCGATGGTGTTGACCACGTCCACCATGACAGACTTGGTCTCGCGCAGCTTCTTGTGCTGCTCGCGGTAGAGGATGTATGCCTTTGCCGTCTTGTAGTGCCCGCCCTCCACCAGCGTCTTCTCCACGATGTCCTGTATCTGCTCAACGGTCGGGATTGTGACCCCGCCAAACTTCTCCTCAAGCTTCTCAACGACCTTGTCTGCGAGGTGCTCCGCTGTCTCCTTGTCCTGGCCGCCCACTGACTGCGCCGCTGCCCAGATGGCTGCGGCTATCTTCTCCCTGTCAAAGTCTGCCGCGGAGCCGTCCCGCTTTATGACCTTGGTCAGCAGGCCCTCGGGCTTCTCGTAGGTGGTGAAGCGTTTGTTGCACTTGGTGCACTCGCGGCGCCTCCTGTTCCTGCCGTCATCCGCCAGCCTCTTGTCAGTGACCTTGGTTTCCTCATGGCCGCAGAATGGACAATTCACAATCCCACCCAAACCCCTGAATTTTAAGCCTTTTCAGCCCGGTTTTCGAGCCTCTCACGCCTAAATGCGCTGTTTTTGGCGTATTCACCACTGCTGGATAAATACCAGATGTTGTGTCACCCTCCCGGGATAACCACAACCCCTTGTGGGTAATGCGGTCTTCCGGAGTATTTTACCTATTGTCCAAACCTCTTTATAAGCCTTGTCGTATGGCATCGCATGTTTTGAGATGGTGATGTTAAAGTGGTTGTTTTGCGCGTGCTGGTTTTGCCTGAGAAGGGTTCTCAGGCACATGCATGTTTCATGGTTTCTTCAGCCTTTTTGCGAGTTCAGCCAGCTTTTTGTCGTCCGCGCGCCTGTAGTCGTGGGATGAGATGTAGCCCTCATATTTCTCAAAATATTTGTCCACACTTGAATGAACCGGCTTCCATTCCTTCATTCTCGTGCCGTGCATGGGGAAAAGCTTGGTGTGAAGGTGGTCCACGCCGAAGCCCTCAAGGATCATGCCTGTCCTGCCGACGTCGTCAAGCTTCTTGTCAAGCAGCCTTGCGACTTTCTTGGAAGCAAGAATAAGCTCTTTCAATGTCTTGTCATCGGCGGCAAAGGCATAACTGGGATGGTGCTTCTTGGTCGCAACAACAGTGAAGCCTTCTGTGTTCGGGAATATGGAAAGGAATGCGACGTGTTTCTCATCCTCCCATACCTTGTGGCACGGCGCTTCACCCCTCGCTATTTTGCAGAAGATGCAATCCATAGGCATCACTCAGTATTCGAACCTTGTCTCGTTATACATATAAGTTTAAAGGATGTCGCCGCCTCAGAACTCCTTCTTCCTGATGTAGCTGCGCTTGCCTGAGCTGACGTAGTCTGTCTTGTCCTTCTTCATGTAGCTGCCCGAGAACTCGCCGTAGTCGGCGAACTCCGCTTCCTCCCTGTCCGCCTCTTTCCTCACCCCGTCCTCGGGGCGCCACACGAATTCAAGGGACTTCGTGCTGTCCATGCCTTCTATGTGTATGGGCGACTGGTAGCTCAGGGCTGTATGGAACTTCCAGATGAGCTTCCCTGTCGCCGCATCCAGGCAGTACGTGTTGCAGTCATAGGAGCCGACGTATATCCTGCCGCCATGGACGCAGGGCTCCTTGTGGATTAGGATGCCGCTGGTCGGGAACCTCCACAGCAGCCTGCCTGTCGCCGCGTCCAGCGCATAGAAGTTGTTGTCGCATGAGCCGAAAAACAGCACCCCCTTCCGGATGAACGGCCTCGACGACACAAGCTCGTTTGTCTTGAACCTCCAGAGCTCCTTGCCTGAGCAGCTGACGGCGTAAAGGTTTCCGTCGCCCGAGCCGAAATATAGGACATCGTTCTCCAGATGGACAGGGCTGAACACGGTCCCGTTGGTGTGGAACCTCCAGAGCTCTTCGCCTGTGCCTGCTGAAACCGCGTAGAAGTTGCTGTCGCATGAGCCGAAGTACAGAACGTTGTCGCGAAAGGCCGGGGTGGATACCACCGGCGCCCTTGTCGCGAACTTCCAGAGCAGCCCTCCGTCCCCTGCGTCCAGCGCGTAGAGGTTCCTGTCATAGGAGCCGACATACACAACATTGTTATAGACAGCGGCGGTTCCCGAGACCGGGCCGCTGGCCGCGAACTTCCACAGGAGACTGCCGCCTGAAACTGCGTAGAAGTTCCTGTCCTCCGAGCCTATGTAAACCACGCCGCTGTGTATGCACGGCGTCGCGGCTATCTTGCCGCTTGTGCCGAACCTCCAGAGCAGCCTGCCTTCAAGCGAAAGCGCATACAGGTTGCCGTCGTAGCAGCCGAAGTATATGATGTCATCATAAATCCTGGGCGACGAGTACATCGGCCCGCCTGTTGCAAATCTCCAGACCTCCTTGCCTGTCTCCGCGTCAACAGCGTAGAAGTTCTCGTCAAATGCCCCGAAGTAGACAACGCCCCTGTGAAAGGCCGGAGTGGCTATCACGCTGCCGCCTATGTCGATGTTGAATTGCTGCGGCATCGCCGTGTTCCTTATGTGCTCAAGGACGCCTAGTATCTCGATGTTGCCGAACATGTCCTGTTCTATGCTGAAATTGACGTTTCCCGCGCCTTCCTGGACGTACCTGTCCATGGGTTAGAATTGGAATTGTGCTATAAAACAATCACTTGCTCTCAATCTTCCTGAAGAGCATCGCGCCCTTCTTCGGCCTGCCCTTCCATGCGCCGAACTTCGCGTCCTTGAGCAGGCCGGGCTTGACGCCAAGCTGTGCGTTCAGCTTTTCCGCTGTTGAAGGCATGAACGGCTCCAGCAGGATGGCTATGATGCGCAGCGCCTCAAGCAGGTTGTAGAGCGCATTGCCCATCTCCGCGCCCTTGAGCGCCCAGACCTTGTTGTCGTTGATGTATTTGTTGCAGGCGCGCACGAAGACGAGAACCTCCTCCAGCGCGAGGTGGAGTTCGTAGGCCTCCATGTGCTTCCTGATTTTTGCGAGGTTGAGGCGCTTCTCCAGCTCAGGCTTGCCTGCCGTCCTGCCTTCGAACCGCTCGGCCAGGGTGAGCACCCTGTATGCGAGGTTCCCGACGTCGGAAACGAGCTCGCCGTTGATGCGGGCGGTCAGCGCCTCCTCCGAGTAATCGCCGTCGCCGCCGAAGGGCACGTCGCGCATTAGGAAGTAGCGCAGCTGGTCGGGGCCGTATTTCTCCACGATTTCAATCGGATCTACGGCTGTGCCCTTGCTCTTGCTCATCTTCGCGCCGGCCATGTTGACGTAGCCGTGCACGACCACGTGCTTCGGCAGTTCAATATCCGCGCTCAGAAGCATGGCGGGCCAGATGACGGAATGGAAGAAGTTTATACCCTTTCCTATGAGATGCACATCCGCAGGCCAATAGCGCTTGAACTTCGCGCCGTCGGGATAATCAACGCCCGATACATAGTTGATGAGCGCGTCAAACCATACGTAGATTTTGTGCTTCGGGTCTCCGGGAACGTCTATGCCCCAGTTCAGGTTTGACCTGCTCACGCACAGGTCCTTCAGCGGCTCATCCTTCAGCCGTGCAAGGATTTCATTCCTCCATGCTGCTGGCTGGATGAAGCCTGTCTCGGCCAGCTTCCTTATCCTGTCGGTGTATTTGCTCAACCGGAAGAAGTAAGCGGACTCGCTCATCCACTCAACCTTGTCGTGCTCAGGGCATTTGCCATCGGCCAGCTCCTTCTCGGTCTTGTATGCCTCGCAGCCGGGGCAGTAGTAGCCTGAATACTCGCCCTTGTAGATGTCCCCGTTGTCCATGCACTTCTTGAACATCATCTGCGAGACCCTGATGTGCCTCGGCTCTGTCGTGCGGATGAAGTCGTCGTTGCTTATGTTGAGAACCTTGCACAGGTGCTTGAACTGCTCCACGTTCCTGTCTACGAAGGCTTTGATAGGCACGCCCGCCTTCTTGGCTGCCTGCACGTTCTTCTGCGCATTCTCATCTGTGCCTGTCAGGAAGAATACGTCGTCGCCCAGCAGGCGGTGCCAGCGCGCGATTATGTCGGCGCAGACCTTCTCGTAGGCGTGGCCGCAGTGCGGGGCACTATTGACGTAATCAATGGCTGTCGTGATGTAGAACTTGCTCATCCGCCCACCACCACACCCAGGTTAAGCGTGTCCTCCAGCTGCTGCTGGGACACAAAACCGGGAATCGGCTTGCCGTTTATGACCAGCGAGGGGTATTCGGTTATGTTGTAGTATTCCCTCAGCGCCTCAACCGACGGCTCCTTTATGTCGGCGTCCAGGGCAAAGACCAGCACCCTGTCGCCGTACTTGTTCTTCATGTAAGTCAGGATGAATGCTTGGTCCTCGCACCCGGGGCATGGCCCGGAGTAAAAGTACAGGATTGTGTTGAAACTCATGTTGCAGGCGGATTTGAGCTTCTCCGCCAGAAGCCAGTAGCCTGTCAGCATGCTTGAATATTCAAGCTTCCTCTCCCTGTATGTCGCCTCGTCCTTTATCTCGCCCTCTGCCCCGTAGGCTGACAGCCTGTTTCCAAGGTCGTATGAATTCTCGCTTATCCTGTTGAGCGTGGACTCCAGCATGGGGCAGCTCGCCTTCTCGCCGAACATATCAAGGAACAAGAATTGTGACTGGAAGCTCTGCACATCCTTGTTTATGCTGTTCAGATTTGACTCTATGGAAGCGAGCTTCTCTGTGTTCAGCCCGTAGCCTACGAACATGCCCGCGGCAAAGATGAGCCCTGATATGACGAATGCGGATACTATGAGGCCTGCGTCAAGCTTTTTTACCTGCTTCTGGGCGGTCATGGATGTAATTAGTAACGGGAAACTATAAATAAAGTCCGAGCCGCTACCAATGTCTTTTCCTTCCCGCCAGTTCGTGCACCATTGCGGAAGCCCAGAAGAACATGTAGATGAACGGGAAGATGAAGACGTAGAGGAAGTAGCTGAACCTTCGCAGGCTTATCTTCTCGCCTGCCATGCGGAAGCTCAGCACGAGCAGCGACAGCGCCATGGTCGTGCCTGCAACCCACAGAAGCAGGGGTGTGTTCAGCATGTATGTGAGGGCAGTATCGAATGAAAGCTCCTTCGGAATCATCGTGACGAAGTCCCATTGCACCAGGCCGAACCTCCATGCGTAGCTGAGCATGTTGGATGCCACGTCAAGGGCCAGCAGGAAGAATATGAATACAATAGCCACTATTGCTATGAGGTTGAACGGAAGGAAGAACAGACCGAGATTCCCGTATCTCCTGTTGAACAGCATGTGCTTGTACTTCACCGCATTCTGAACCGCGCCCCTGTACCACCTCAGGCGCTGTTTGTAAAGCTCGACTAACCTGTCAGGGCAGCTGGTGTATGCAATGGCCCTGAGGTTGTTCTCTATGCTGTAGCCGGCATCGTGTATCCTGAGCGCTATGTCCATGTCCTCTGTGAGGTTCTTCTCATCAAATCCTCCCACCTCCAGGAGTACTCTCTTCCTATAAACCGAGAACACACCGGGCGTCACATGCACGGAGTCTATGAATGCCAGCATCTTCCTCAGGAATATGTTCAGGATGTATTCGGCATACTGCGCCTTTTCCAGCATGTTTCTCGG
>VGIZ01000027.1 GCA_016867675.1 Candidatus Aenigmatarchaeota archaeon
GCTATCATTTCCCTTAGCTTGCCCATGAAGTCGGTGTTCTCGTGTTTTACTGCAGCTATAAAGAGATTCCCCTCGCCTATCTTGCCGCTGGTGTCAACGCCGAATAACATGACAATTCTTTTGAGGGCGCACTTAAAATCATTTCACCCGCTTCTTGCTCGCACAATTCACGCCGAGGATGGGATTCGAACCCACGAGTCCTTTCGGACACTGCCTTTCCAGGGCAGCGCGTTGCCGTTCCGCCACCTCGGCACCAAATGCTTTGGACGAGGCCACTGAGTTGGTATTGATGTATGATCAACTCAGGCTGGCCTCGGCACCAAGAATGATTTGTAAAACTAATACTTATTAAAGAAACCGCTGCTCAGGCAGGTCATTCAGCATTCCGAGACGCTAATCCTTGTCCAACGCCGTGCCTGCGTTCACTTTTCTTGCGCACTTCTTGCACATGCCTATTGTTGTCTGGAAGCATTTCGTGCACGTGACCGCGCTGCACATCCTGCAAACATGCGAAGGCTCGGCAAGCTCGCCGCACATTGAGCACTTGCCCCAATTTATCATGCCCATAATCCACGTCCTTATTATTTCCTTATAATCTTTCTCAGGAACTCCATCCTCTCCTCCTCCAGCGACCTGAGCTTCTCATGCCGCCTCAGCTGGAGGGCTTTTTCCTTCAGGCACTTCCCGCAAAGCTCGGCCAGCCCGCCCGACGAACCGGTCACAGGCTTGCCGCACCTTATGCATCTCATGGTGTGTATTTTCTTGGGCATTGATTAGAATTTGCAGACGGGTTTATTAAAGCCTTCGCAGCTGAAACAGGCAGCATGCCCTTCCGAGGGAGCGCATCCAGCCGGCAACCCCGCATCGTCGGCTGTGGCTTTAACCAACGTATATTAAACATCCCGCAGGAATTATACTCATGCCAGAGGAGCGCTCGGCGGGTTTTGTGGTGTTCAGGAGGTCGGCAGGCGCGCGGCTTTACCTGCTGCTGGAGCACGGGGACAGCCGCTGGGACTTCCCCAAGGGCAACATAGAGCGCGGCGAGACAGCGAGGGACGCCGCGCTGCGCGAGCTTCGCGAGGAGACAGGCATCAGCCGGGTCCGCCAGATTGGCGGCTGGGAAAGGGGCATAGCCTACTTCTACAGGAAGGCGGGAAAGATAGTCCACAAGGACGTCACCTATTACCTCGGCGAAGCAGCTGACGGGAAGGTTGTCATCTCCTCCGAGCACAAGGGCTCGGGCTGGTTCAGCTATGAGGATGCCATGGCGAAGCTGAAGTTTGAGAACGCCAAGCAGACGCTGGAGAAGGCTGAGTCGTTCCTTGGCACGGGCGCGCATTAATATTTCTCCTTCAAAAGAATATTCATGGCGGACAAGACCGTTTATAGGCGGCCGTGATGCTTATGAAATACCCGACAGTTGAGGAGATTATAGAAACCAACAGGAGGGTGCTGGAACTGAAGAAAATCACAAAGGCAGAGAAACATGAAAGAATAGGGCTGAAGGAAAACATACAGAAAGCCATTGACAAGTCATCCGAAGGCAAAGACGTCCATGAAAGCGCGGCCATACTCTTGAAGGAAATCAACAAGGGACATTTCTTTGGGAGCGCGAACAAAAGGACATCATTCGTGGCAGCGCTGAACTTCATCAGGAGCAACGGCGGCGAAATACCATCCAAGACGGAGCTTGAGCAGGCCAGTTTCCTTCTTAAAGTCAGGAATGAAGATATAACCATAGAAGAGATTAGAAGGTGGCTGAGACCATGAGCAGGATATCCGAGAAGGAATGGAACGAGAACCTTGACTACATCCTGAAGAATTACAGGGAGTTCATCATAGCCGTAGGCAACGTCTGACGGGTGGGGCAGAATGTCTAACAATTCTGGTAGGACGCTCATCCTGACTCACGCCGACACTGACGGCATGTGCGCGGGAGCGCTGGCACTGGCGCGCTTCCCCGAGGCGCGCGTGTTCTTCACGAAGCCTGTCAGCCTCTACCCTGACCTTGAGGGTTCCGAGGCGGAGAGGATAATCATCTGCGACATAGCGATGAACAGGAAGAATGCTGCTGACCTGATATCGCTGCTCAAGAGGAAGAGGGCTGAGATAACGTGGTTTGACCATCATCCCATACCCGAGACAACGTCGCTGGAAGAGTTGCGCCGCAGCGCGAAGAGGTTCGTCTGGAGCGACAGGATGTGCGCATCAGAGCTGGTCTATGATTATTTCAGGAAGGAGCTGCCTGCCGAGCGGGCATGGCTTGCCCTCTACGGCGCCATCGGCGACTTCACCGAGGAGGGCCCGGCGGCCCAGGCAATCATGCGGAACTGGGACAAGCATGAGGTTTATTTTGAGGTCTGCTCCATGATAATGGCCATAAAGATGAAGCGCTTCGACAGCTATGATGCCAAGCGCGGCATAGTCAGCACCTTGGCGCACGGCAGCAGTCCCGCGAGCATAAGCGGGCTTGTTGAAAGCGCAGCCCAGGCTGTTGCGCGCGAGATAGAACTTTACCATCAGGCAAGGGAGAAGGCCATGCTGATAGGCAGGATAGGCTACATGAAGGAGCTGCCGAGCTTCGGCTTCCGCGGCCCTGCTGCCTTGTTTTCAGCCACGGTCACCAACAGCCCTGTCGGCATGTACATGCACAGGAGGAAGGACATCATTGACGTGACCATAAGGAAGCGTGTGCCAGGCCTGATGCTGAACAGGCTTGCGGAGTTCGCCGCGGAGCGCGTGGGCGGCAGCGGCGGGGGCCATCCCGAGGCAGCGGGCTGCCGCATACCCATGGGCGCGGAGAACGCCTTCCTCGAAGCCGCGAACGAGTGGCTGAGGAAAGAAGCCTAGCTGATGGCCCTTTTCAGAATATCCCTTGTCTTCGCTATTTCTTCAGGCCCGCCAAACTCCGATATTATCTTCTCCATGGCAAGGACAAACGCAGGTGCGGATTCTGCATTCTTCTTTATCTCAGCTATGGTAACAAGCCTGTTCGTGTAGTATGTCAGGTTAATCCGCTGTTGCTTTGCGTTCTCCAGCTCTCTGAGCATGCCCTCCCCCATCTTCTCCCTGAACAGCAGCCACGCGGCCGCTATGGAGCAGTCGTGTATTTCCGACTTTATGCCGCATTTCTGGAGCAAAGCATATACGGCGTGATAACGCGCATAGTATGCCGTATCAACCGTCCAGTCCATGATGCCGTCGGCGAGGTTGAGCCTCATGGACCTCAGCGCGTCGTTGGCCTTCTTCAGGTAGGCGTCGCACAGGTTGTCGCTCGGCGAAACCATCCTTATACCGTCCTTCTTCCTTGCGCACCATGCAATCCTGCCTTCCAGTTCATTTTCCCTCATAATACCGCCAGAACATTTCAACGAAAACCTCTATGTGGTTTAGTATGACGTGACTCCTCATTATCTCCACGACAAGATTGTCATTCTCCCTCATGCCGGCCTCAAACTTGGCTTGGGTTGCCTGCTGGATGTGCACTTCCTTGTTGTGAAGCGAGAAGAATTTCCTGATGCCTTCCACCAGCCGCTTCTCATGCCCGTCCTTGATGACGAGAATGTCTATGTCGCTCCCCTCCCTCTCCTCGCTTTTCGCATAGCTGCCGAAGATGGCAAACGGAGTGCTGCCTGCCTTGATTAATATTTCTGACAGCATTCTCTTCACGATGAAATGCTTCTCCATGAAAATTGCCGTACGGAAGAACTCGGCATTCCTGACGTACTCCCTGGTCAGAAAGTTCATGAAACTCAGGCCATACTGCTTGTTCCTGCCCGCAACCTCATGCCTCACCACGCCCTTCTTTTCAAGGCTCTGCAGGGCGATGGACACAGACCTGTGGCTCCTTTTTATCAGCCTTGATATCTCCCTTACGTGAAGCCTTGCGGAGTAGTTCGGCAAGTATGCTGTCAAGACCTCCAGCTCCATGATGGTTAATTTACTATCCATATGGATACTTTATTATCCATATATAAATAGCTTACCCCGCACAAGCCGACGCGGCGAACGAGTGGCTGAGGAGGAATGCGGTCTGAAAAAGCAACGGATTTGCCGGAAATATATTGGAATGTCAGGGTGTTAGATCCTGCACCTCTTCTTGCGAAAGGAACCTGAGTATCTCTTCCGGGGAAAGACACCTGACATAATTACCCCTGCTACATCTTTCAAAGTCCTCTGCTTCTCTCCTTATTTTATCAAGCGGTCCTCTATAAATCGCCACAACACCCTGAGCGTGCGGCGAGACTTCAAACCTGTCGCTATACAATGTGAAATATCCGGTCATATCCCTATGCACTATGGCGAACATATCTCCACCTAAGATTTTCCTTTCCCAACTGTTTTTGGCAGAAAATTTTATAAAATCAACCGACCAGGCTTCCCGCCCCGCCCGGCACGTGCCTCGCGAACTCATCAAGCGGCAGCGCCTCAATCGCGCGCCTGTGCTCGGGCATGCACCTGGCTAGTATGCCGTTCTTGACATCCTGCGCGAGCTCCTGCGCGGGCGTGCCGCCTGGCTGGATGGTCACGAAGTATTTGCATGACTTCCTGACAGGCATGAGCGGGCCTGCATAGACCCTCACTATGGTGGATGCGCCGAACTCAGTCGCCTGCACGCCGATGGACAGCCTGACCTCAACCTTGTCATGAACCTGCGACGGCCTGCCGTAATACGAGCCCTTCGTCAGCTTCGCGCCGTCAGGGCTGTTCTTGCTCAGCGCGCCGGGCTTGAACTGCAGCACGTCAACCTCGCCGAAGCCTGCAGCCCACGCCTTGCTGTAGGCCGCCGCGAACTCCGCCGCCTCCTTGATGGTGAGCGGGCCGATGCTTCCTGGCTCGTCGGCTTTGGCGACAACAAAGGCAGCGCCATGGACATCCGCATGGAATGCAAGGTCGCCGTCCTTGAACCTGCTCTTGATTGCGCTCTCGTTCTGCACCGCGTTCTTGCCCGCGATGACTATGTTGCCCTCTGAGCTGATGAACCAGCGGTAGGTTTCATACCATTTCCTTCTCTGCTTTCTTGTTGAAGGCACTCTCCTTCGGAGAGGTGAAACACTAATTGTAGTTCCAGACTCTCTTGGTTCAGCGCAGGTTTCGGGTTGCGCCATTACCTTGCTAACGGACCTGCTTGTTTCTCCTGCTAATTCAGGGGGTTTGGCTGGTTCTGGCGCCGGAAGCGCGATGACCTCCTTGCCGCTGACGAGCTCCTGAAGCCTGCGTCGTTTGCTCTTTGGCTTTTCGGTTATTGGCTCTGGTTCTGAAACAGGTGCTGGCGGTTGTGCGGCGGGTTCAGGGGCTGGCTTGATTAATGTTTCGTATGCGACGGGCTCAGGATATGGAGCAGGTGCCGCCTTTTCTGGTTCTGCCTTCGGCTTGCGTTCCTTTGCTGCGGGGATTTTTGCGCCCGCGAGCGTTGCTTGGACTTCTTCGACGATTTTATCCATGGTCTTAGGCTCGGGTGCAGGCAGCTTTGGCTCCGGCGGCGGCAGCGCCTCAATCCTCTCAATCTTCTTCCTGAGCTTCTTCGCGCCCTCAAACATCAGGCCCGCATTCTCCTCAGGCGTCTTCCTGATGTCCAGCTCAACGCTGTTGCCTTCCAAGTCCACTACAATGATGCCCTCATTCTCCCGGATTTCCCTGATTGCCTTCGCCTCATGGCTTAATGACGATGCCAGCCGCTCCCTTATCTGCTGCCATGTGAAGCCGCCGTCCCTTGCCCTCCTCAGTCCGTCAAGGATGTTGCTGACGAGTATGTAGTTCCTGTAAATCAGCTGAGCCTTGGTGAACTTCTCCACCTTCCTCTCGGCGAGCAGCTCCTTTGCTTCTTCCCTTGCCTGCTCTATGCGCTCCACGCGCTCCGCCTCCTCCTTCGCAGCCTTTTCCTCTTCGGCGTGGATTGAGACCTTCTTCTCTTCTTCAATCTCTTTTGAGAAGAAGACGTCAAGCGCGTCTGAGAGCCCTGCAGCGTGCTTGTATCCCGCCTTCCTTGACTCGAGAGGGAAGGCTGAAACCATGTCCTTGTAGATGCAGGGCTCGGGCCTTGAGTTCAGGACTGCCTTGAGGACGTTGAACAGCCCGGTCGCCTCGTCCACCGTCACCCCTGATGCAGGCTTGTCATGCCTTATGCCTGCGCGGACGCACGCGTCCGCGGCATAGGTCCTGCCCAGCCCCAGCCTTGAAAGGGCTTCCAAGGCCGCGCCCTCTGACTTGGACACTTCCTGGAAGAAGTCCCATATCTCCATCTTCGTCAGGTCTGCTTGGCTCGGCGGGAATGCATAGCTGTCCTTGGGCTTGACCTCGCGGTGCTTCCAGCGCTGAACCTCCAGCGGCATGATGATGTTGTAGAACTTGTCGCAGAGTATGATGTTGCCCGGCGGCACGAACTCGAATATCAGTATGTTCTCGTCCGTCTCCACCTCGATTATCCTGTCGAAGCCGTGCTGGCGGATGTCGCGTATCTCGCGCCCCATCAGGTGCTTGCGCAGGAACATGCAGAAGTTGGGCGGCTCTTCCGGCGCTTCCATTCTTTCCGACGCCATGAACATGCGCTTATTGTCTGCGTAGAGAACCTGCTCACCGGAAGGTCCTGCCACGGAGGTGGCTCGTCTTGGGACATATATCTCGAATGCCAGCTGCTTCCTGCCGAACTGGTATATCGTCCTGAAGATACCGCCATTCAGCCTGCTGTTCAGCTCCTGCGCCAGGAACCTGAAATCCAGCGAAGAAAGCTCGTTGTTGTCCATATGAACCCCTATTATAATAGTGGAAATTGCTTATATTGAGTTCGGTTATTAAAGCATTCTCGGACAAGAGTTTTTCATGTGCGCTGCTGCTGGCAGGCACACATTAAGCTTTGACTTGGGTGATAATGTGCATGCCGTGATTCTCGCGGAGGGCGAGGGCGTGCGGCTGAGGCCGCTCACCGAGACGACGCCCAAGCCGCTGCTCAAGGTCGCCGGAATCCCGCTCATACAATACACCATAGAGCTTTTCGAGCAGCACGGCATCAAGGACATCATCATCTGCACGTCATACAAGCGCGAGATGATAAGGGAGGCGCTCGGCG
>VGIZ01000028.1 GCA_016867675.1 Candidatus Aenigmatarchaeota archaeon
GGTGACATTCGCGTGTTCAGTGCTGTTGCCTGCATCCCTCACGCTGAAATTGCCGTAGTATTTCCCGGGCGGGCATATTGCATAATATGAAAGGTTGAACAGCGTGCTGTTGACACCCGGTCCGGTAAAATTCCATGAACTCTGGTTGTTTGTAACGTTGTTCTCAACTGCAAAGCCCATGGAACCAGTCGCACTGCCGTCCTTCCGGCAACGGTTGATGGTGTCTGCGTTGAAGTTGGAGTAGGAGCCTTGGGAATAGAATGTGTCATTCTGCCAGTATATGCCATATATCCATGTGCTGGAGTTATCCACGGTAAAGTAGGTGTAATTTACATATGAAACCAGCGTTATATTTGCCGGTCCGGTCCAGTTGAAAAAGGTAAAGTTTTCTGTTATGTTGAATGTGCTGTTGAGGCTACTGAAACTCATCACAGGCGAAAACGTCAGGCCTGCCAGCGCCAAAACAACCGCCGCAAAGCATACAGCCAGCCCGAACTTCGCCAGCCCAGCCAAGCCTCTCCGACCCGAAGGTCGGAGTCTTTCTCGCAGACCCTTCCTGTCCAAGTAACCCACCACCCAAATCCGTTGAGAAAACTATCCCGATATTATTTATATCGTTTCTGGAATTTTAACCCCATTCGTGAGGTGATGTCCATAAAGGCGCTCTGAACAGGCATGCAACTCATTTAAGCCTGTCTGGACTAATCTAAACATGCGCTGCCCGTCAATCTGACCGGCAGGCACATCAACCCACGGATTTGTTGATTGATATGGAATTAATGGAAATGCTGGTGCAGTTCCTCTGCCCGACAAGCAGCTCCGCAAGCCTCTGCCAGAACTTCATCAGCGCCCACCAGAGCGTCATGCCGCCCTTCGGCCAGTACATCTACTTCCTCTTCTTCCCCACGGTCTTCCTGCTCCTGTTCCTGTGGATAGTCTTCAAGGACGCGGTGCACGCCAACAAGGGCATCAGCCTCATCGCGACCATCGCCGTCTATGTGTTCATAATCATCCAGGGGCTGTATCCCATATTCCTTGCGCTGGGCGAGCTCTGGATAGTTGTGATATTCATCCTGGGGTTCTTCTACCTCATCGTCCGCCGCTTCAGGGGCGAGGGCGGCGGCGGAGGCAAGGGCGGCCCGCTATCCGGCTTGGGCGGCGGCGCCATAAGCTATGTGGGGAGAAAGGTTAGCGACGTGGCGGTGGGTGAGGAGAGGAGGATAATTGGCAGCATAGAAAGAAGGATGGACACGCTGGAGAAAGCCGCACACAATCTTGAGCACCCGCCGTCGGGCACCGATGTGGCGCGCCTTCAGGACTCCTACAGGCAGGCGCTTGCGGAGGCCGAAACGGCAGTGAAGGATCTTATGCAATTCAATAGCATAGGCAACCTGAAGGATGTAACAGGCAAGGCAAAGCATTATGCTGACCAGATAAAGACCATATCCAAGAAGGTGGGAGGTAGGGGCTGATGTTCCTAGGACTTGACCCCTCGACGCTGAACTTCCTGCTGCCGTTCCTGCTCATGCTGGCCATAGTCTATGGCGCGCTGCAGATGGCAAGCCCGATAAAGAACAAGGGCGCCAACTTCATCATCGCGCTGGTGTTCGCGCTCTTCGCCGCGACCTACCAGCCTGCCGTGGACATGATAAACCAGCTGCTGCCCTACGCCGTTGTGCTGTTTGTCGTCGTGTTCCTGCTCGGCTTTGTCTGGAAGGGCGCCAAGGACAAGAAGGTTGATTTCACCCTGCTTGCAATTGTGGCGGGGCTTATAGCCATCTTCCTGGCCAGCCCCATGGGGCAGGACCTGTTCGGCATGGCGCCGACTTCAGGCCCACTCTCAGCCGACAATCTCGCCGCGGCAGCAGGGCTGCTGTTCGTGCTGATAATGCTGGTCGTGGCATACAAGAGCTGGGGCGAGGACACCAAAGGCTTGCATGAAGTCAAAACCGGAAAATAATCACGTCAAACGCAGCGCTTTTTACAACGGGTCACAGCCAACTTATGGAAAATCCAACTGAAAGAATGTTATGTGGGTGCCTCTTCGCCAAGAAAACTATTTCTTCATCGCGCGCTTGAACGCGGCAGCGAAGTCCTGCGCCTGGTCTATTGTGAGCTGCGCCGCGCCTGACAGCACCTTCTTCGGGTCGGCTGCCACGACGTACATCTCGGGCTGCGAAAGGTAGGGGTGTCTGATGGTATATGATGCCTGCTTCGCGCCCGCCTGCCACGCGTTCTCCCTCAGCAGGTTGAGCAGCGTGTGCGTCTCCCCCGTAACTTCAATCTTCAGGCCGTCCTTGCCCTTTTCGGTGACCTTGAGCTTCATAGAAACACTTCCTGAACCACTTCCTTGTATATTGTCTATGAGTATATATACATGATGGCGCTTCTGCCGTATCTGCGGCCTCCCATGCCGGTCTTGTCAAAAGTCATCCCATGAAGAATATGAAAAGCAGGGCGTATAGAACGGGCGCGACGGCGAGCATGGAATATTCGGTGAGCCTGTGAATCCTGACGACCAGACGCTCGTTCTTGCGTTCCTTCAGCTCTATCATGGTTATGTTCACGACGAAGCTTACCAGCAATATCAGGTAGGTCAGTATCATGAACTTGTCCGCGAACGTCAGGTACCCCACCGGCGGTATCTGGTTGGCTATTGATATGTGGAACATCACGGAGGCCACGAGCGCGGAACCCGCCATCGCAAGGCGCGTGGTTATCTTGTCCGGATCCATTACGAAGCTGAACAGCACTGTGAGCAGTATGAATATGACAGGCAGGAACGTCTTCATGAACGAGTTCATTGCTATCCTTGATATCCCCACGCTGAACCGGTACTGCGAATAGGTTTCGTTGTAGACAGGATAGAAGTGCTCCGCCTCCCACGCACTCCAGCCGTCTATGTTCCAGCCGCTGAACGCAATTGAGGAGTCTATGCCGCTCTCCTCTACATCAGGCACATACCTTACCATGTCCCTCGCGTTCCTCTTGTCTTCTAATATTATCTGCATCTGCTAACTGTCAAATGGGAACATCTTCAGGTCTATAGGGCTGTTCAGGTTTGCCTGTATGCGGTAGAATTTCTCGTTGGGCTCGTCTATCATCTTGTCAATGCTTGAAGCCCTGCCATTGATGAACTCAAAGCTGTCCGGCGGGCAGCCGCCCGGGCATTTCATGGACATGTAAAAGTCGGCTGTGAACGAGCCCGTGGATATGTCGAATTTACCGAGGTTGAGTATGTAGAGCCCGACGTGCACCTCCTGGGCGCTGGCAAGCGGCCATGTTATGGCAAACGCTGCCACGAAAACGCAAAGCAAAACCAGCTTTCCCATGATTTTCATAAGCGGCCATCATTTATAAAACTACCCCATATGGTCCGCGCATTCCAAGCAGCACAGCCGCCTTGGCAATCGCATTAATATCATTAAAAACAAGATTTAGAAGCGCCACTGGAATAAAAACCTATTCACGCCACCACTTGCCATAAAATGCAGCAGCCGTTGGAGAAGGGGTTTGAGATGGGAGAAAGGGGT
The DNA here is from genome assembly GCA_016867675.1 of Candidatus Aenigmatarchaeota archaeon. GTDB lineage: Archaea > Aenigmatarchaeota > Aenigmatarchaeia > QMZP01 > QMZP01 > VGIZ01. Next base: position 3,534 of record VGIZ01000028.1, read on the forward strand.
CTCACACAAAAGGAAGCGGAAAGAAGGCTGGGAGTGTACGGGTATAATGAGATTAGGGAGCTGACACATGTTTCGCCTGTGCAAATCCTGCTGAGGCAGGCCAAGAAAAATTTCATCATCTACCTGCTTTTTGCGGCCATGCTGATTTCTTTTTTTGTCGGAAAAAGTATTACTGCGTATGTCATTCTGGGCGTCATCCTCTTGGTCGTCTGCGTTGGCTTCGTACAGGAATACAAGGCGGAAAAGGCCATCAAATCCCTGAGGCGGATGATCACGCCTGTTTCTGTCGTTATCAGGGACGGTAAGGAGCAGGAAATTCCCTCAAGGGATATTGCACTGGGAGACGTCGTTGTTTTGAGGGCAGGCGAAAAAATCCCCGCAGACTGCGCGGTCTTGGAAGAAAACGAGTTGCGTGTTGATGAGTCAGTGCTGACAGGGGAATCAAAAGAAATCAGGAAATTCGCCTCAAGGAATGCCAAACATTGCGGGGACAAAGGCTCGCTTTTCATGGGCACTTTCATAATGGCTGGCAGATGCACGGCCAGAGCCGTACATACAGGCATGAACACGGAGTTTGGGAAAATTGCCGGAATGATATCCACTGCTGAAAAGGAGCTGCCTCTGCAAAACAAGGTCAACGGCATTGCAAAGTATATGTCCACTATCGCGGTTGTTGTTTCCGTGTCAATGGGATTGGTGATGCTGGCAAGAAGCCTACCGTTTTCCTATGATGTACTCATAGACATACTCATAGTTGTTATCGCCCTGTCGGTCGCCGCCTTCCCCGAAGGGCTTCCTGTTGTCATAATAACGACGCTGGCATCAGGTGCATACCGGATGGCTAAAAAGAATGCCATCGTCAACAGAATGTCGATTATAGAAACACTTGGAGAAACAACCGTCATATGTTCAGACAAGACAGGCACGATTACGCGGGGCGAGATGACAGCCAAAAAAATATTTGTTTATGACAGGCTCTTTGATGTCGGCGGTGCTGGCTACGACGCAGAAGGAGGGTTTTCCTGTCGCGGGAAGGAAGTCACGCCAAACAAAGAGCGCAGCCTAGGCCTCCTGCTTAAAACAGCCGTTTTATGCAATGACTCCAAGATTGAAAGAGTCGGCACAGGCAAGGAATACGGCGCATTTGGCTCCGCAACAGAAGCGGCCCTGTTGATTGCATCCGCAAAGGCAAAAATATTCAAGGAAGACATGGATGCGGAAAGGCTGGAAGAAATCCCGTTCAGCTCCGAAAGAAAAACCATGTACGTGCTGTGCAGAGAGGGACGTGAATATTATGTTTATGCCAAGGGCGCGCCGGATGTTCTCATAGAGCGGTGCAGGTTCCTCCAACACGGCGGGAGAACCGCTAGGCTGGATGGCAAGAAGAGAGAAAGAATCCTGTCTGCCAACAGAAAATTGGCAAGGGATGGACGCAGGACAATAGCGCTGGCATACAAGAAAACAGATTCTGCAGGCAAGAACAGCCTTGAGGAAAATCTAGTTTTTCTCGGTCTGGTTGCAATGGAAGACCCCCCGAGGGAGGAGATAAAAAGCGCAATAAAGATGTGCAAAACCGCAGGAATAACAGTCAAAATGATAACGGGCGACAGCAAAGAAACGGCGGCTGCCATATCCGAAGAGGTGGGCTTGGTCGGAGACATTCTCAACGGGGAGGATATGGACAGGATGACAGACAATGAACTTACCAGTGTCGTCAGAAGGGTTGCCATCTTTGCAAGGGTAAGACCCGAGCATAAGCTGAGGATTGTCAGAGCCCTCAAACAGAATGGTGAGGTGGTGACCATGACAGGTGACGGAGTCAACGACGCCCCGGCATTGAAGGAGGCGCACATAGGCGTGGCCATGGGCAGGAAAGGCACAGATGTCTCTAGGGAAGCCGCTGACATGATACTGAAAGATGACAATTTCTGTACTATCGTTTCTGCTGTGCGCGAAGGGAGGACAATCTTCAGCAACATCAGGAAGTTCGTCACCTACCAGCTTTCCTGCAATTATGCACAATTGGCCATCATATCCGTAGGCATACTAATAGGTCTGCCGCTTCCTTTGCTGGCGTTGCAGATACTTTTTATGAATATGGTCACAGATGACTTGCCCGCAATCACACTGGGTTTCAATCCACCCTCCCATGATGCAATGAGGATAAAACCGAGAAAAAGGTCAAGTATATTGGACAAGCAGCTATTCACCCTGCTTGTGATTTCAGGAACAATCATGACTATAGGGACGCTTGGGGTGTTTTATTTTGTGCTGAATGTTCTCGGCGAGGGTGTATCCGTTGCCAGAACCTCGGCGCTGGTAACTCTGATACTATTTGAAATTGTGCATGCGTTCAATTTCAGGTCCCTGAGATACCCTGTTCATAAGCTGCCCCTGCTGGCAAACAAATACCTGGTTTATGCTTCATTGGCGTCCATCCTTGCGACGGTTGTTGTCATATACACCCCGTTGAACACGGTTTTCGAAACAACCCCCATAGGCCCCTTTTACTGGATTATTGCAATAGCAACAGCCTTGTCGATTATTGTCGTTTTCGACGCGCTTAAGGTAATAAAGCGGAGAAGCCTCAATGCGAACAGGTAGATGCGGGCAATCGCCCGGCACAACCCAATAAAAACCCGCGAAGAACCGCCGGGCGCGGTCACTCGGATTTCATGCCCGCAAAGAGCACAGCAACATGCAACTGAGGCAGTCATGCCTCAGGGCGGCCGCCTGCCTTCCCGCCTGAGGCGGCAACTGAGGGCGGACCCTCAGGCTTGCCGCCTGCCTTTTCCACGCGCTCCTTCACCAGCCACTCGTATTCGCCCATGAGCGCCTTGAAGTCGGACAGGCTTTCGCCCTCAACCGTGAGCCTGATGACAGGCGACGTGTTTGAAGCCCTGACAAGCACCCAGCCTGTGTCAAAGTCCAGCCGCACCCCGTCCATGGTGCTGGCTTGCTTGGAGCGCTTCATAAGCTCGGCCTTCAGCCCTGCCATGACAGCGAACTTTGCATCATCGGACGGCAGCTCAAACGCACGCGACTCGCTGACGAGCTTGGGCGCCCCATCAACGAAGTCGGCAAGCGTGCTGTCCATTCTGGACAAAGCCAGCGTGGCATACAACCCTGCGATTATGCCGTCGTCTATGGGCATCACCGACGGGATTATGAAGTGCATGCTCCTCTCCAGACCGAAGCAGGACTTGCTCTTGTGCAGCCCGTTGACGACGAATGTGTAGCCGACAGGCGTCCTGACGACCTTCCTGCCGAACTGCTCCGCAGCCTTGTCTATGACGCGGCTGCACTCCGTGTTGGCTGTTATCGGACCTTTCTGGTGCTTGAGCAGTTCTGTCATTATCAGGTAGGCTGTCACCTCAGGGCTGATGAACCTGCCTCTGTTGTCCACCAGCGCCATGCGGTCGGCGTCGCCGTCAAATGCGATGGTGATGTCGTGTTCAGCAGATCTCTTCATTGCTTCAGAAAGCGTGTGTGGCTTTATCTCTGACTGGCGGTTCGGGAAG
>VGIZ01000029.1 GCA_016867675.1 Candidatus Aenigmatarchaeota archaeon
TAGCAAGCCAGAGGAGACATGCATGACAGTAAGGGATGTTGACGCGGAGAAGCTCATATTGAAGGCAGCCGAGGAGCTGTCCAAGCTGGAGGAACTGAAGCCACCGCTGTGGTCCGCCTTCGTCAAGACCGGCGTGAGCAGGCAGAGGCCGCCGTCGCAGGCAAACTGGTGGCACATAAGGCAGGCTTCCATGCTGAGGAAGCTGTTCATAACGCAGCGGGGCCTGGGCGTGTCAAGGACAAGGACGATATACGGAGGCAGGAAGAACCGCGGCCACAAGCCCGAGCACAGCTTCCCTGCTTCGGGTTCGGTTGTAAGGAAGTCCTTTCAGCAGCTTGAGAAGGCGGGCTTTGTCAAAACCGAGAAAGGCAAGGGCAGGCTCATAACGCCGAAGGGCCAGAAGTTCCTGAATGAAATCGCGAAGTCCCTGAAGAGTTAAGAGCAGACACCTCCGCTTGACTGAATGAACAAAAGGAGACCGCAAAGAAAGGCAAGGCTAAGGTCATGGTTGACATAAATGAGTTGCGCCAAGCCCAACAGCTTGAGGCGATGAAGAAGCATCTGCTGGGCAAGGCTGTCACGAAGGAGGCGCTTGAGCGGCTCGGCCGCGTGAGGACGGTCAATCCCGACCTCGCGGGCCAGGCGGAGCTCTATATACTCCAGATATATTCGCAGGGCAAGCTGAAGGGTCCTGTGACCGACCCGCAGATGAAGGATGTGCTGCGGGTGCTCGCGGAAAGGAAGGGCATCAGCATCAGAAGGAAATAATATAACTTGACATTGCGCATTATCCGAGATAAACAAGCGCTTTCAAACCAAGAGGAAGAAAGAATGAGCTCGATAAAACCATCAGGCAGGAAGACGAGGATTGCAGCCGCAGGCAAGAGAAGGTCTGCGCCGCGCTGGGCTGACATAAGGAAGTTCGGCCTGAAGAGGGCGAGGACAAGAAGGATTGGCGTCGACGGGCTGAGGAACTGGAGGCGCAGCAAGCTGAAGGAATAGGCGTCGGAGATGCTGTGATTTTATGGCCGAAAAACCCACTGAAAAGGTTGAGAAGATTGTCACCATCCCGCTCAGGGCGGGCTGGCTCAAGGAGCCGCGCGGCGACAGGACCAAGCGCTCCATCTACGAGATAAGGCACTATGTCTTCAGGCACACCGGCGCAGGCGATGTGAAGGTCTCCAAGCTCGTGAACGAGCTCATCTGGAGGAAGGGCATACAGAAGCCGCCCGGCAGCGTCAAAGTCAAGCTCTCTGTTTCCAAGGACACGGCGAGGGTCATGCTGCCCGACGAAAAGGAAGAGGTCGTTGAGGAGAAGAAGGGCGCGGCAGCCTCGCTGAAGGGCAGGCTGATGGGCAAGCCCGCTCCTACAAAACCCGCGGCGGCATCTGCGGCAGCAAAGGCGGAAGCGCCGAAGGAAGAAAGGGCAGCACAACAGCCGGCAGCCAGGGAAGCCCCTGCACCAGCGAACACTTCTCCGAAAAAGTAAGGCAGATAAACAAGATAACCAATTATTTCTATGAAACCATTCAAGGAAGCATTAACCAAAGCGCTTGAGGGAAGGATTGACAGCAGGCTCGTAGGCCTTTTGCCTTCGGGATTCCAGGCGGTGGGCGACATAGCCATCCTGAACCTGAGGAAGGAGCTTTTTGACAAGGGCGAAATGATAGGCCGCAGCATGCTGGTTTTATACCCGAACCTGAAGACGGTCTGCGTTAAACTTGACGGCGTCAAGGGGATTGAGCGCGCGCCGTCGCTGGAGAAGGTCGCGGGCGACGGCACAGAGACCATCCACAGGGAGAACGGCTGCCTCTACAAGCTTGACGTGACGAAGGTCATGTTCTCCAAGGGCAACACGCTGGAGCGCGGCAGGCTCGCGGGCGTCGTCGGGAAAGGCGAGGTTGTCGCCGACATGTTCGCCGGCGTGGGCTACTTCAGCATCCCCATAGCGAAGGCACACGTGAAGAAAGTTTACGCGATTGAGATAAACCCCAGCGCCTTTGAATATTTGGAGCAGAACATAGAGCTCAACAACCTCAAGAACGTCGAGCCCTTCTGCTGCGACAACAGGAAGGCGCCGGAAAAACTGGCGCATGTCGCTGACCGCGTGCTCATGGGCTACCTGCCCGGCACCGACAAATTCCTTGACCCAGCGTTCTGGTTCCTCAAGCCGTCAGGCGGCGTCATACACTTCCACAATGTCTATAGAGATAGCGAGCTCTGGAACAAGCCGATAAAAATCCTTGAAGACGCAGGAAGGAGGCACGGCATGAAGCTGAAAATCCTGAATAAGCACATTGTAAAGCAGTATGCGCCGAGGATGCAGCACGTTGTGATTGACGCAGAATTCAGGCGTTGATATCCATATACCCACCGCATTGAACAAAGAAACCAAGCGGTTAGTTTTTTGTAAACACCATGATGTACATGGCGCCGTAGCCGCCGAAGACAGGCAGCGTATCAAGCCTGAGGCGGAGTTTCTCGACGAGTGTCAGCTTCGTCCAGTCACCCCACCGCGGGACATGGAACTTGAACAGCGAAACAAACTTCCCGCATTCCATCCCGTTTTCCCTGAAAAGCTCAACCAGTTCTTTCCTGCCGAAAAGCCGCAGGTGCATCCTGTTCCCGCTTATAGTTATGGCCTTGTCCTTGGCAGGATGCCTGATGCTGAAGCGCTTCAGCAGGCCGTGGCCTCGGTCCCAGACAGAAGCAACGGAAATGACGGCAGTGCCGCCTGGCTTGAGCACGCGCGACATCTCGGCAACTGACTTCTCAGCGTCGCATATGTTGAGCGTGCCGAAGAGGCAAATAACATTGTCAAATGAAGCGTCAGGGAACGGCAGCTTCTCAGCCCTGCCTAGAACGACTTCCTTGCCTGTCTTCTTCGCAATCTTCAGCATCTCAGGACTGGGGTCAAGCCCAACTACATCCTTGAGCAGCCTGAGGTCATAGCCTGTGCCGCAGCCGATGTCAAGTGTCCTGCCTTTCAGCTTCCTCACAATCCTGTCCTCCTGCCGCTTCAGCCACCACGTCGAAGGCGCGAGCATGTGCCGCCTGTCATACAGGTCATGGATGTTGTCGTAGAGCTTTTCTGGTTTCATTCAAAGCAATATGTTTTTTATAATTAAAGCCAATGCATGTGCATGATACCTGACAAGCTGAGGAAGGAGCTGGAACAGCAGCACTACAAGATTGTCGGCAGCCATTCAGCAGTGAAGACGTGCCACTGGACGCGCCGCGCGCTGGAGGGCAAGGGCGCCTGCTACAAGCAGCTCTGGTACGGCATCCAGTCGCACCGCTGCATGCAGATGACGCCGTGGGTCGCCTGCGACCAGAAGTGCCTGTTCTGCTGGCGCATCGTCGAGAAAACAGCGCTTGCGAAGCTGAAAGAGTATGACGAGCCCTCATTCATCATCGACGAATGCATCCGCGAGCACAGGAGGAACATCTCCGGGTTTCCGGGCACGGAGATGACAGACAGGAAGCTCTGGAAGGAGGCGCAGAACCCGACGAACGCAGCTATCTCGCTCCTCGGCGAGCCCATGATGTATCCGAAGATTTCAGGGCTGATTGACGAGTTCCATAAAAGAAAGATAACGACTTTCCTTGTCACCAACGGCCAGCATCCGAGGGAGATGGAGGGTATGAGCGAGCCCACGCAGCTATACATCTCGCTGGATGCGCCTGACAAAGCAACATACAAAAAGACCGACAGGCCGTCGTTCAAGGATTACTGGGCAAGATTGCAAAAATCGCTTGAGCTCATGAACTCCTTCAGATGCAGGAGGGTCATCAGGCTCACGCTGGTAAGGGGGCTGAACATGCTCAACCCCGAGGGCTATGCCAAGCTAATCGCAAAATCAGGATGCGATTATTGCGAAGTGAAGGCCTTCATGCACGTCGGTGAGGCGCAGAAGCGCCTCCCCAGGGAAGCCATGCCGTCGCACGATGAGGTCAAGGCGTTTGGGCAGCAAATAGCGAAGCACCTCGGCTACACGCTCGCGGGCGAGCAGCGCGCGAGCAGGGTGGTGCTTTTGAAGAAGTGAAGCAAAGGTGAAGCATGAGGATAAAAGTCGTGAGATTGTCGCACAGGCTGTTCCGAGACCAGCGCATAACTACGCATTGCGCGCTGGTTTCACGCGCCTTCGGCGCAGACGGATTTGTTTACTCAGGCGAGCGCGACACAAAACTTGAGGCCACGACAAGGAAAGTTGCATCCAACTGGGGCGGACGCTTCAGCTGCGAATACGCTGACAGCTACATGAGGTTCATCAAGGCGTGGAAGAAAAATGGCGGGCTGGTCGCGCACCTGACGGTCTATGGCCTGCCTGTCCAGAAAGTTGCACCCAAGCTGAGGAAGCTCCGAAAGCCCCTCCTGCTCGTTGTTGGCGGCGAGAAGGTCCCGCCCGAGGTGTACCAGGCGGCTGACTGGAACGTTGCCGTAACAGGACAGCCCCACAGCGAGGTTGCGGCCCTTGCCATGATGCTGGACAGGATTTTCTCTGGCAGGGAGCTGGAAAAGAAATTCCCGAAGGCAAGGCTTGCAATCGTGCCGCAGGAGCGCGGCAAAAGGGTCATAAGAAAATAGGTTTGCCGGCCTAGCCTGTCACGTGAAACAGGCCCGCGACCTTCTTCCTGTCGGCAACAAGGCCGTTGAATACGTCAACAGCGTTGCGCGTCCTTTCAATAAACAGCCTGATGCCCTTGTTCTCAAGGATCTGCCTGACCTCAGGCCTGACCTTGACAGCGCCCTCCATGCCCGTGCCTATCACCACGCAGGCAGGGTTGCCCGCGAGAAGCGGCACTATGTTGCTGGCCTCGATGATGTGGCTCTTGACCAGATGCTCCACCCCGCCCTTGGCGCTGATGGATACGTCGGAATAGAATGACCTGCCTCCGACCACAATCTCGCCGAAATCAACCTTATCTATCTTGACCATATCCTAGATTGGGCTTCAGGTGCTTAAATCCCGAATTCGCTCGTGCGTCCAAAGATAGCAAACAGCACACCGAAACAAACCTCCTTTATTTATAAGGGCTCTAAGCCAATACAATAGCATGAACACGACACTGGCTGTGGTGGTTTCAGCCATAGTAATCCTGATAGCCGCCCTGGTTGTCATAACCATATTCTCAGGAGGGATAACGCAGGTGGCCACGCTGGCTCAGGCCAAAACCATTTGTTCGACGCAGTACATAACAATGTGCCAGAGCACAGGCCAGAAGCCGACCACATGGGACATAAATAACATGAATGTGGCTGGCGACATAAAATCCTGCGCCGAAGCAGCCCCGTCATGCACATGTTCGACCACGCAGCCTTATGTAGGCTCTTGTCCATGAGCTAGAGTGATTCAATGAACACGACGCTTGCGGTAGTGGTTTCAGCCATAGTCATCCTGATAGCCGCGCTGGTGGTCATTACCATCTTCGGCGGGGGCATGGGGCAGGTCGGCACGCTGACGAACGCTGACTCAATCTGCAGGACGCAGGCTGCATCGTCATGCCGCTCAACAGGCCAGATGCCGCTGACATGGGACATACCCTCTGTAAGCAGACCCAAATCAGGCGGCGGCACCGAAACTGTGCCTTGCGGTCTAAATGGCTTGGGCCTCGCGAAAGACTGCTCGCAATATGGCGGCACAAGCACGCCGACGGGTGGAGGTGTAGATCTATCGACATGCAGTGGTCAGGGGGGTACACCATGCAATCCGCCAAAAACATGCACCGCGCCGACGTTTTCAGCCAAGGAAACACAGTATTGTTGTAAAGGTACCTGTACATAGCATCCTGATGGTTTAGTTCATTCTCATGCCCGCGTTTGACAGGCTAGTTGTTGTAGTGATGCTGGTGCTGCTGCTTGTTGCAGCCATTGTGCTGTCCGCGCTCTTTGGCGGCGCGGGGCAGGTGCAGGGCTTCGCCAGCGCGCGCAGCATATGCGAGTCGGCTTATGCTGGCAGCTGCTACAACACGGGCAAGGCGCCGACGACATGGGACATGCCGACGCAGAACATCAACGGCTCTGCTGTTGCGTGCTCCAGGCTGCTGGAATGCAACTGCACGGGACCCGGAAGCGGAGGGGGGCACTCCTGCGCTATCTTATAAGCGTTTTCAGACATATTATATCTCAGATATTCTGGACGCATGCGTGGTTTCCATGACGATGAAGGAAAGCGACATCATGCAGATGATTATCTCCGACCAGAGCTGGGAGCAGATAATAAGCGAGATAATAACAGCAGAGGCGCTTGACCCCTGGGACCTTGACATAGGTCGGCTGTCCGACAGGTTCGCGAAGCACATCGAGAAGCTGGACACCATGGACTTCGTGGTGCCTGCGAAGTATGTCATCATAGCCGCGGTGCTTCTGGGCATGAAGTCAGAGGACCTGCAGCTGCTGGACTTCGGGCGCGAGCCGGACATGGAACCTGACGGGACAGAAATTCTGGGGAGCGGCATAGAAAGGGTCAATGTCAGCCCGCTGGCGCTGCCCCCGCGCAGGTCTGTGCACAGGAAGATTGTCGTCGAGGAGCTGATAGCAGCGCTCAGGCGCGTGCTGGCAACGCAGGAGCGCAGGGAGGTCAGGGCGCGCATAAGGCCCAGCATAGAGATAAGCGACTTTGACATTGAGGAGAGGATAAACAGCCTTTACACGAGGATAAGCGCGCTGATGGGACAGATGAGCGGCGGCGAACTCAAGTTCTCGCAGGTTGTCCCGAAATGGGAGAGGGAGCACATCATAGACACCTTCCTGCCGCTCATGTACCTTGACAACCAGAGGAAGCTGCACTGCAGGCAGGAGGAATACTTCAAGGACATTTTTATAGGCAAGGGAGAAAAAAATCTAGATGAGAAGGTTGTGATAGCAAATGAAATCAAAAAACAAGCCAAAACCGAGGCAAAAGCGAGGCGCAGAAAAAAGGCATAAGCCTGAAGCGCAGCCTGTGCCAAGGATAGACGAAATAATAACTATTTCAACTGACAGCGGCAGGCCGAGGCTGGAATTGAG
>VGIZ01000030.1 GCA_016867675.1 Candidatus Aenigmatarchaeota archaeon
CCTGTCCTGTATGCTCCTGAGCTCGCTGGTTGAGCCGAAGGTTATGGACTTGACCGTGCTTGTCGTGTAGTCGTATGTCACCCTTGCGACAGGATAGAATGTGACGGACAGGTCATTGGGCACGTCGTCGGCCTTCGGTGTCACGACCCACATGCAATTCCTTGTCTCGCCCGTTATGCCCTTGTCAGGCACGGCGGGGAGCAGCTTTCCCTTGATTGCAGGGGTGCATTCCCCCCCACGGCTCCAGTCAATCCCTGTCAGCTCAACCTTCTTTATCACGCCGTCAACCGTGCCGGTGTTCCTGACCTTCAGCTGCAGCTGCGCGCTCTCAGTGGAATATATCTGCGAGAAGTCAGGCTCGAACGCCTCTATGACTATGCCCTTGCCGCCAGCGACCGCGCCGCCCAAACCGGGGATTGTGCAGCCTGACGCAAGAACAACTGCTATAACAGGCAATATCAGAAGGTATGCATGCCTCATGCTATCTTATGATTATTGACCACTTATGTTTATATTTGAGAACTGACCCTACCAGTAATAGCCGCTGATGCCGCCGTAGCCTGTTTCCTTGCCGAAGACCTGTATGGGCGTTGATGCCTCAGCCTGGTACCTGTAGAAGACATCAACAATCAGCGGCCTCTCTTCCCTGTATGTCGGCAGCGTGTCAACGCTCAGCTCGCAGGTGATTGTGGCTTCCCTGCCCTTCCACATCTCCTTGGTCACGATGCCTGTGCTGCAGTCGTCAGCGCCGCCAAAGCCGCCGCCGAGCGACCTGAAGCTTGTGCCCGCGGGCGGCGTCACCTTGACGCCGACAGGGTAGTTGACTATGTCACCGAAGTAGGTTGTTGCGAACGAGCCGCCGTAAAGGCCTGTGCCTGTTCCCGGCGGCACGACATAGCCCCCGCCTGTGTTGGTTATCTTTATCTGGACAGGGAACAGGTTGTCATAGCCGAACTGCTGGGCGGCTGTCTTCTCGTAGTTGCCTGTGGTGACCTCTACTGTCAGCGGGCCTGATGAGACGGTTGAAGCGCCCACAGGCAGGCTGCCGCCGCTCTGCAGTATGCGCCTGAGCTCGTCAGCGTCGACTATCCATATCTTCCTCAGCGCGCTGGTCTTGTAATCATAGGAAAGCTTCGCTATGGCCGTGAACATCGGGTTCGTGCCCCTGGGCAGCGGCGGGGCAGTGAGCCTCCACTGCTTGGTCCTCTCTGTGCCTGGCGTGTTGGTTTCCCTGTCGTAGGGCAGCATCTCCCCGAACTCGCCTGTCGTGAAGCTGGTGCTCAGCAGCCCGCCCCACTGCGTTATGTCAATGCCTGTCAGCTCCGCCCTCACATTGTATGCCTTGACCTCGCCCTTGTTCTGCGCCTTGAGCATGAGCTCAACATACTCGCCTGACTGGATGGAGGGGAAGTCAGAAGTGAATTCTGTTATGACAACGCCGTTGCCCAGCCCCGCCGTGCCCCCTCCGCCGAGGCCGGGGATGGTGCATCCTGATGCGGCTACCAGCACGGCTATCACAGGCAACGCCAGAAGCAATCTGTTGGGCTGCAAGCATGTCACCGTTTCTTTATCTTATACCAGATTGCAGAATGATTGAACATTTAACTGTAATCTGGCAGCTATGAGAACGCTTGTTAAGTTCAACATCACTGCGTTCTCATATTAATTATATGACCATATTGCCTTATTAACTTTTTAAGGGTTGCGATGGGCGGATGTGGATATGGTTGTCAACCACAACCTTCCTCGCCCAAACAGGCGCCGCTTAGGCATTCGCTGCCACTCGCACATGGCTGGCCTGGACCCTTGAGTCCTGCCGCTGTTCCGCCTCTGCACTCGTCCGGCAGCGCAGTCAGCGCCTTGGGCTTCACAGTGACCTTGACGCTTGAGCGGAACTCGTAGCCGTAGCTTATCTTGAACTTCAGCGTCTTGGATATCTGCTTCTCAAAATCGTTCTTGAGTCTTTTGACCACGCACACGATCTTGGGCGACTCGCCCTTTATCAGCTCTATCATGCCGCCGCTGGGGGACAAGGTATTGCAGTTGCTTTTCGAGTCATTGCTGTCCAGCCCTGTCGTGTCTATTTTGCCTATCGGCGGGGTGCCCAGATTTATGCCTTCCAGAAGATTGACCCATGGTTTGTTGCCTTCGGATTTCAGGATGTTGGCCAGGAAGCCGTTGCCCTCGTTCTTGAGCTGGAAGCTTATGACGGTCTGCGGGTTTTCGTCGCTGACAGCGACAGGGTGCTTGTCCTCTATGCCGATGTAGCCCTTTATCGGCCCCTCGCCCACCGACCTTGTGGGCTGCGTCTCCTTGTATGTCCCTTCGGTCATCTGGCGCTGCATCTCCTCATACCTCAGCAGCGTTATCGTCGTCAGCCCCTCTGTCTCCTGGTAATAACCCACTGAAACCTTCATCCCGTCGGCAGGACAGGTGGTGTCCAGCGCTATGCACTTGTCCGCTGTCAGGGTCCAGCTCACGCCCCTTGTCTCATAGGGCTGCAGCGTCATGGAGCAGCAGGTCTTTGACGAATCGCTGCAGCCTATCTGTGCGGACGTTCCCTGGCTGGTTGTCTGCCCGCATTCCTTGACAGGATCCTTGAACGTCCCCTCGCAATAATCGTAAAGATCAGCCGCAACGTCCTTTGCCTTCCTGCCCTGGTTCTGGACATAGGCCGTGACGCGGACCTGCTGGCCGGGGAAGACCGTGCTCGGCGTGGCTTCAAGGCTGCGTATGATGATGATGTCGTTGGTGTACTTGACCGTCGCAGGCCCGAAGAGCGTGCCAAGGAAGGGTATGCCTGAAAGGTCAAGCGAGGTGCAGCCTGAAACCACGATTACAGCGACCAGCGGCAGAACCAGCAGCAGCTTCCTGTCCATAGTATTAATTACTCGTCTAAGATATTAATAATGTATGATTATGAAGGGCCAGATGATTTTTGAGTTCGTGGTCGCCACGCTGGTCTTCATAGTGATCGTCTTCTCTGTTGTGGCTATGCTTAACAGCACGGTCTCCTCGTTCACCAGCAATTACTACAGGAACCACATAAACGAGGAGGCCATGCGCGTCTCCGAGCTGTTGGTGCATTCGGTCGGCCAGTGGAATGTGGTTGGTGGAAGCGTCGCGCCAACGCTGATGGGGCTGCTCGGCTTGGCAGAGGAGTGGCCTGTGCTGGACGATGTGTCAGTCGGTTACCTTTCCGAATACTGCAAGAAGCCTGAGCAGAGGGAGAAAATGGTCAGGCTTCTGGGACTGGAGAGCAGGGGCGGGGCGCAGGGCTTCAGGATAGTGCTTTCAAACGCCAGCCAGGTCATCATTGACTGCAGCACAGGGACTCCCTACCTTGAGCAGGGTTACGCCGAGAGGTTTGCCTATACCAGGGAGAGCGGGCTGGTCAGGCTCGGCGTCTATGTCTGGTAAAGGGGCTGTTCCTTGAAATAATCGTTCCGGACTCATGTAAACTCTTTTTGCAGCGCACTTCATGCCAAAATCATGCATTCTGCCAACAGGTCGCTGCCACAAACTATAGTGAGACCACTTAATAATCAAGGTTACAAGTGGTGCTCGTGAGCTGTTGCTCATGGCATGCCTGACAGCAATCTGTTAGCAGCATCTCGCATATAGCGAAACAAGGAAATCTTAATAGGTGTTATTTCCTTGTTTCACTATAGTTTGAAAGTGTAAGAGCGGACTGCAGAAGACGTCAATGACGTTTGGTGGAAGACCTCGCGAACCTTCTCACAACGGAGTGCAGCTCCTCCATGCTCCTGCTGTCCAGCTCGTAGCCTATGCGGACAACAGGCTTGCTGACCTTCAGCAGCCTCCTCAGGTCAATGGGCGTGGCGGAAATCACGACATCGCAATCAGCGCTGTTTATCGTCTGCCTGAGCTCGCCGACCTGGCGGCTGCTGTAGCCCATGGCAGGCAGGACATTGCCAATGTGCCTGAAATTTTCAAAAACCTTCCGTATTGAGCCGACGGCAAACGGCCTGGGGTCTATCGCCGTGCAGCCGTGCCTCTGCGCGGCAATCATGCCCGCGCCGTATGCCATGCCGCCGTGCGTCAGCGTCGGCCCGTCCTCCACGACCAGCGCGCGCCTGCCCTCTATCGCCTTCGGGTCGCTTGCTGTTATCTCGGAATCAGCGTCAATTATCCTCGCAGCAGGGTTGTATTTCCTTGTGTTCGCGCGCACAGCCTCTATGTTCTTCTCGTGCGCGCTCCTTTCCTTGTTTATCACCACTATGTCAGCCATGCGCAGGTTGGTCTCGCCGGGGTGGTATGTTATCTCGTGGCCGGGCCTGTGCGGGTCTGCTATGACAATCCTCAGCCCTGACCTGATGAACGGGAAGTCGTTGTTGCCGCCGTCAAAGACTATGATGTCAGCCTCCTTCTCCGCGGCACGCAGTATCTTCTCGTAATCAACGCCTGCAAAGACCACGACTCCGGCGTCAATGAGCGGCTCATACTCCTCGCGCTCCTCTATGGTGCATTTCTGCTTGTCCAAATCCCCATATGTTTCAAAGCGCTGGCAGACCTGTCTTGACAGGTCGCCGTACGGCATGGGGTGCCTTATTGCGACAACCCTGTAACCCTCACCCTTGAGCACCCTGCAGATGGCGCGCGTGGTCTGGCTCTTGCCGCAGCCTGTGCGCACGGCAGTGACAGATATCACGGGCTTCCCCGGCTTCAGCATCGTTGATTCCGGCCCCATGAGCCAGAAGTCCGCGCCGCAGGCAAGCGCCAGCGACGCCACGTGCATGACATGCATGTGGGGCAGGTCGCTGTAGGCAAGGACAACGACACCCGCTTTGAATTTCTTTATCAGCGCAGGCAGCTGCTCCTCGGGGAATATTGGTATGCCCTTGGGGTAGAGCCTTCCTGCAAGCGCCCGTGGATAACGCCTGCCTGCTATCCCTGATATCTGCGCAGCCGTGAAGCAGGCGACATTGTAGTTCGGATTGCCGCGGAAGAACATGTTGAAGTTGTGGAATCAGGGAAACATCAGGCTACCCGGATGTTTTGTCCCTTCCAGCCGCTCCCATTATGATTACATTTCTTCTGCCCATGCGCCTTTTTGTGGTTTTTTCTATAAAAAGTCAGGCTACTTCCCTGGCTTTGCGACAATACTCATCAATATCGCTAAAATCAGAGCTATGACCTTCCTGCTTCTCGAAAACTTATTGTCTGGGCTCGGATATAAGCGTGCAACGACAATTATTGTATGAATGGCATCTGCGCGATGTGAGAATTGATACGCAGATACCGTCGCAGATTGATATGTGCTAGACAACAACACCATTGGCGAATAAAGTGTAAGTATATATCAGGTGTTCCCCAAGGGATATTTAGTTTTGACGCAAAGCCCTACTTCCCTATTGTCTTCTTTATTTTCTCCACGCTCTCGGGGTTTGTCAGCGTCATCAGGTCGCCGGGAGGCTCGCTGTTGAGCAGCGCCTTGAGCACCCTTCTTATGATCTTTCCCGACCTTGTCTTCGGCAGGTCTTCCACAAAATAAATCCTTGCAGGCCTTGCTATGGGGCCTATGGCTTTCTCAACACTCTTCACAATCCGCTTCTCAAGCTCGGGTGAGGGGATGCCCTTCTTCAGGACAACGAACGCCACAGGCACCTGGCCCTTTATCTGGTCAGCGGCAGGCACCACAGCCGACTCGTCAACGTTCGCCGTCCTGTCAATTGCATTTTCCATCTCCGCAGTTGAAAGCCTGTGGCCCGCGACCTTCATCACGTCGTCCACCCTCCCTGTCAGCCTTATGAAGCCCTTCCTGTCCGTGAAGGCGCCGTCGCTTGTGTAGTACTTTCCCTTGTAGTTCTTCCAGTAGGTCTCCACATATTTCTCGTGGTTCTTGTAAACACCGCGCAGCATGCCTGGCGCGAACGGGGACAGCTGCACCAGATAGCCGTTCTCGCCTGCCTTTGCCTTCCTGCCTTTCTCGTCAAGGACGACGTGCCTTGTGCCAGGGAAGCTCCTTCCCGCCACCGTGGGTATGAACGGCCCTATGCCAGGCAGGGCGTTTATCAGCGTGCCGCCTGTCTCGGTCTGCCACCACGTGTCTATCACAGGACACCTGCCGCCGCCGACCTTCCCAAGATACCAGAGCCATGACTCCTCGTCTATGGGCTCGCCGACCGTCCCCAGAATTTTAAGGCTGGCGAGATTGTATTTTCTCAGCCACTCGTCGCCGGATTTTATGAACATGCGTATGGCCGTCGGCGCTGTGTAGAGGACAGTGACCTTGTTGTCCTGAATGATTTTCCACCACCTTCCCATGTCAGGGAAGTCAGGCGCGCCCTCGTAAATCAGCGTCGTTACGCCCAGCGACAGCGGTCCGTAGCAGGCATAGGTGTGTCCTGTGATCCAGCCCACGTCGGCGGTGCACCAAATTGTGTCGTCGTCGCGCAGGTTGAAGTCCCATTTCGTCGTCCAGTGCGCCTGCGTGATGTAGCCGCCGCTGTCATGGACAACGCCCTTCGGCTTTCCCGTCGTCCCGCTAGTATAAAGTATGAACAGCATGTCATTGGACTCCACTGCGCGCGGCCTGCATCTGCTGTCCTGTTTTTCCGTTTCCTGCCACGAAACATACATCCTGCCAGCGGGCTTGGGCTTTCCCAGCCTGCTGACAAGCACTATCTTCCTGACAAGTGTGCCTTTCACAGCCTCGCTGACCTTGGCCATGAGGTCCTCGGGCTTGCCCCTCCTGTAATAGCCGTCCGCTGTCACAAGCAGCTTCGCCCTTCCGTCCAGCAGCCTTGTCTTCAGCGCCTCTGCCGAGAACGCGGAAAAGACAACTGAATGGACGGCGCCTATCCTCGCGCAAGCCAGCATGGAGATGATGGCTTCAGGAATGAGCGGCATGTAAATCGCGACAACATCGCCCTTCCTGACGCCGAGCTTCCTGAAAAGGTTCGCGCACCTGCTCACCCTGTTCGTCAGCTCGCTGTATGATATCCTC